>NZ_JALRNG020000068.1:0-14620 GCF_030272875.2 Pseudomonas sp. BJa5 | reverse complement strand
AGGAGCGAGCGGTTTTGGTTCCTTTTGCCAAGACAAAAGGGACCCGCCGTAAGGGCGGAAGGGGCCGGCAGCGTCGCCGCATTGAACGGATAAGCTCACAACCTCACAACCTCACAACCTCACAACCTCACAACCTCACAACCTCACAACCTCACAACCTCACAACCTCAAAACCCAAGCCCAAGCCCAAGCCCAAGCCTTAAATAAGCAGGCCTACTTGCAGGCGCTTGGGCAAACGCCTGACCACCAGCTGGTGGGAGCGCTGCAACAGCTCGCGCAACTCATCGCTGCCCATGGGGTAGGGCGGCGCCATGCTGATCCAGTGCGCCCGCGCCAGGTAAGGCGCCGGGCGCACGCCGGGGCGGTCGACATAGCCGAGGAACAGCTCGTCGGCAACCTTGAACGACAGCCCGGCACCGGCCAGGTCCAGCACCGCGAACATCTTGGTGCCGGCAACCGAGAACACCCGCACGCCGCCCCATTTGTAGTCTTCCCGGGCACCGGGCAGGCCCAGGCAGTAGGCCGCCACCTGCGCTTCGTTCATTTTTCCTTCAGACATAACGCTCCCCGCATTCGGCAAAGGATTCCACCAGGTGGTCGATCCACACCCGGACTGCCGGCAACAGGCCGCGCCGGTGAGGGTAGACCGCCTGCAGGTAGCCCCCGGGTAGCGACCAGTCTGGCAGCAGGCGTACCAGTTCGCCACGGGCCAGTTCCTCCTCGCAGTGCATCACCGGCAAGGCGGTGAAGCCCAGGCCGGCCACCGCGGCGGCCTTGCGCACGAGAAAATCGTCGATGGCCAGGCGCGCTTCCAGGACCAGCTCGTGGGCCCGGCCCTGGGCGTCGAGCAGGCGCAGGTGCACCAGGCGGTCAGCGTCCACCGCGCCCAGCACCGGCAGTTTCAGCAGATCGTCCGGGTGCACGGGGGCATGGGCGGCGGCAAAGGCCGGGGCCGCCACCAGGTGCATCTGTGCCTGGCGCAGGCGACGGGTAACCAGGGCCGGGTCTTCATCGCCCAGGTCGCGCACGCGCAGGGCCACGTCAACACCTTCGGTGATCAGGTCGACCCGGCGGTTGAGCAGGATCATGTCCAGTTGCACCTGGGGATAGCGTTCGAGAAAGCGGCTGATGATCTGCGGCAGCAAGCTATGGGCCAGCCCCACCGGGCACGACACCCGCAGGCGTCCGCGGGGTTCGCTGGTCATGCTGGCCACGGCCTCGTCGGCCATTTCCGCTTCCAGCAGCATGGCCTGGCAATGGCGCAGGTAACGCTCGCCCACGGCGGTCAGCTTCAGTTGCCGGGTGGTGCGTTGCAGCAGGCGCGTGCCCAGGCGCTCTTCCAGCTCGGCGATGCGCCGTGACAGGCGCGACTTGGGAATGCCCAGCACGCGCCCGGCAGCGGCAAAGCCACCGGCTTCCACCACCCGGGCAAAGTAGAAGAGGTCGTTGAGGTCTTGCATGGCTATCACCATTGTCCTACTGATAGGACAAAGTAACGCATTTTTACAGACTTATCAGCTATTCATCAGCCACGTAGGATTGTCTCCATCGTGATCGCCCAGACGCGATCTTCACTACCGGAGATTCCCATGAAACTGTTGCATATCGATTCGAGCATCCTGGGCGACAATTCCGCCTCCCGTCAGCTGAGCCGCAGCGTAGTCGATGCCTGGAAAGCCGCCGACCCGTCCGTTGAGGTGGTTTACCGTGACCTGGCCGCCGACGCCATTAGCCACTTCTCCGCCGCTACCCTGGTGGCTGCCGGCACTCCGGAAGCTATGCGCGATGCCGCCCAGCAGCATGAAGCCCAACTGAGCAGCGAAACCCTGCAGGAGTTCCTGGAAGCCGACGCCGTGGTGATCGCCGCGCCGATGTACAACTTCACCATCCCGACCCAGCTCAAGGCCTGGATCGACCGCGTCGCCGTCGCCGGCAAGACCTTCCGCTACACCGAAGCCGGCCCTGAAGGCCTGTGCAGCGACAAGAAGGTGATCCTGGTGTCCACCGCCGGTGGCCTGCACGCCGGCCAGCCGACCGGTGTCGGTCATGAGGAGTTCCTCAAGGTGTTCCTCGGCTTCATCGGCATCACCGACCTGGAAATCGTTCGTGCCCATGGCCTGGCCTACGGTGACGAACACCGCGCCAACGCCATGAGCGCCGCGCAGCAGCAGATCAGCACCGAGCTGTTTGCCGCCGCCTGATCCGCATCCGGGCTACAACACAACCGACAGTGGGCCTGGCCTGCTGTCGGTTTTTTCATTGAGCTTTCATTTACGCCGCAGCCGCCGGCCCTATGCTGGAGCAAAGCAGAAGGCCCCTGCCCGGGGCGGAGTGAAAGCGAATGCGCATCCTGGCGGCGCTCGGCCTGCTGTGCCTGCTCGGCCTGTCCCTGCCAGGGCAGGCCGAACCTGCGCGGCACTGGAGTGTCGGCCTGCATCGACTGGTGTTCGCCGACCCGCTGGATGCCCGGCCGGTGCAGGCGCTGGCGTTCTATCCGTCCACGGGTCCCGAGCACAGCAGCCGCATCGACGGCTACCGGGTCGATGCCCGCGAAGGTGCGCCCATTGCCATGGGACGCTACCCGTTGCTGATGGTGTCCCATGGCAACAACGGCACGCCCCTGGCGCTGCATGACCTGGCCACCGCCCTGGCCCGGCGCGGCTTTGTGGTGGTGGCCGTGACCCACCCGGGCGACAACGCCCGTGACCACAGTCGCCTGGGCGCCTTGAGCAATCTCTATGGCCGGCCGCTGCAGATCAGCGCGGCGATCACCGCCAGCAGCAAGGATCCGCTGCTGGCGCCGTATGTCAGGGGCGACAAGGTCGGCGTGATCGGCTACTCGGCCGGCGGCGAAACGGCGCTGATCCTGTCCGGTGCCCAACCCGACCTGCAGCGCTTGCAGCGTTATTGCCAGGAGCGGCCGCAAGACGCCGATGCCTGCAAGACCAACGGCGTACTGGTCGCCGACCGTGCCGACCTTGGTGCCCATGCCGACCCACGGGTGCACGCCTTGCTGTTGATGGCGCCGTTGAGCCTGATGTTCGGCCGCCAGGCGCTGTCCCAGGTCAAGGTGCCGGCGCTGATCTACAGCGGCGACAAGGACCAGCTGCTGGCCGTCGACAAGAATGCCGAGGCCCTGGCGCGCAAGTTGCCGGTGACGCCCAACTACCAGCGGCTGGCCGGAGCCGGGCATTTCGTCTTCATGGCGCCTTGCGACGACGAGCAGCGTGAGCGCATGGCGGCGCTGTGCAATGACCCCGACGGTGTCGACCGCGAAGACATCCACCGCTCACTGCAGGCCGAAGCCGCGCACTTTTTCACCCATACCCTGGGCCGCCCCGAGCCCATGGACGTGAGTCGCGCCGATCAGTGAACCTGGGCGCGGCGCGCCAGCAGCAGGGTCAGGCCGACGCCGGCCAAGGCCAGCAGGGCGGCCACGCAGAAGATCCAGGCATAGCCCAGGTGCAGGGCCACCGCACCCATCACCGGGCCGGCGATGGCCAGGGCCAGGTCGAAGAACACCGCATAGGCGCCAAGGCCCGCACCACGGCTGGACACCGGCACCTGCTTGATCGCCTCGACGCCCAGCGCCGGGTACACCAGCGACAGGCCGAAACCGGTCAGCCCCGCGCCAAGCAGGGCCAGTACCGGGCTGGGCGCCAGCCACAGCAGGGCCAGCCCGAGCGCTTCGGTGCTCATGCAGGCGATCGCCACCGGGTAGCCGCCGAAGCGGTTGACCGCATTGACGAACAGCAGCCGGGACAGGATGAAGCACACCCCGAAGGCGCTCAGGCACCAGGCCGCGCCCGTCCAGCCTTGCTCCAGGTAGTACAGGGTGACGAAAGTGGTCAGGGTGCCGTAGCCGATCGACGCCAGGGTCAGGCCGACGCCACAGGGGGCCACGCGGCCGAAGGCCGACCAGAACGGCAAGCGCTCGCCGCGCACCACCGGGATCGAGGGTTTGTTGCGGATCACCAGCAAGGCCAGCAGGGCTAGCACGCTCAGCGCCAGGCCCAGGGTGGCGAACCCCAGCGGGTCCACCAGCATCACCCCCAGTGGCGCACCGATGGCAATGGCACCATAGGAGGCGATGCCGTTCCAGGAAATCACCCGCGCCGTATGCTCGCTGCCTACCGCACCGATGCCCCAGCTCAGGGTGGCGACACCGATCAGGCCCTGGGCGATGCCCAGCAACACACGGCCAGCGAGCAGTGCCAGCAGGCTGAGGAGCGGCACATTAATAGAAAGGGCCGAGGCGTAGGTCAGCACGCCGCTGCCCAGGATGCCGAGCAAACCGTAGATGATGGCCTGCTTGGCGCCCCGGCCATCGGCGACGCGTCCGGCGAAGGGGCGGCTGAGCAGGGTGGACAGGTATTGCAGGCCGATGGTCAGGCCGGCGATGACCGCGCTGAAGCCAAGCTGGTCATGCACCAAGCCTGGCAGCACCGCAATCGGCAGGCCGATGCAGAGGAAGGCAATAAAGGTATAGAAGACGATCGAGAGGATCTGCTGGGTGATCGACCGGGTGTCGTCGGGGGCGGGTTGCAACGCGGACATGAGCTCGTTCGCTGGCGGGCGGTGGGAGAGGGCCCATGATCGCTGGCGGCGAGGCTAAAAGGAAGCAGGCTATCGATTTTTTCGGAAGTATCGCGGGGCAAGTCGAGTCGTCGAACCGCCGCTCCCACAGGGATGTTATGTACCCTGTGGGAGCGGGCTTGCCCCGCGATCGCTTTAAACCACTACACCCTGACTACGCAGGTAGTCATCGTAGGTACCGCTGAAGTCGGTGACGCCGCTCGGGCTCAGCTCGATGATGCGGGTGGCCAGGGACGACACGAACTCACGGTCGTGGCTGACGAAGATCAGCGTGCCCGGGTAGTTCTCAAGCGCCAGGTTCAGCGCCTCGATCGATTCCATGTCCAGGTGGTTGGTGGGTTCGTCCATCACCAGCACGTTGGGTTTTTGCAGGATCAGCTTGCCGAACAGCATGCGGCCTTGCTCACCACCGGAGATCACCTTGACCGACTTGAGGATCTCGTCGTTGGAGAACAGCATGCGCCCCAAGGTGCCACGGATCACTTGCTCGCCCTGGGTCCACTGGCCCATCCAGTCGAACAGGCTCACGTCTTCTTCGAAGTCGTGGGCATGGTCCTGGGCGTAGTAGCCAAGTTCTGCGCTTTCGGTCCACTTCACTTCGCCGGCGTCCGGGGTCAGTTCACCGACCAGGGTGCGCAGCAGGGTGGTCTTGCCGATACCGTTGGGGCCGATGATCGCCACGCGCTCGCCGGCTTCGACGGTGAAGCTGAAGTTCTTGAACAGGGTCTTGTCTTCGAAACCCTTGGACAGCTTCTCGATGGTCACGGCCTGACGGTGCAGCTTCTTGGTCTGGTCGAAACGGATGAACGGGCTGACCCGGCTCGACGGCTTGACCTCGGCCAGCTGGATCTTGTCGATCTGCTTGGCGCGCGAGGTGGCCTGCTTGGCCTTCGAGGCGTTGGCCGAGAAGCGGCTGACGAAGGTCTGCAGCTCGGCGATCTGGGCTTTCTTCTTGGCGTTGTCGGCCAGCAGCTGCTCGCGCGACTGGGTCGCGGCGGTCATGTACTCGTCATAGTTGCCCGGGAACAGGCGCAGCTCGCCGTAGTCCAGGTCGGCCATGTGGGTGCAGACGCTGTTGAGGAAGTGACGGTCGTGGGAAATGATGATCATGGTGCTGTTACGCGCCGTGAGAATGCTTTCCAGCCAGCGGATGGTGTTGATGTCCAGGTGGTTGGTCGGCTCGTCGAGCAGCAGCACTTCAGGGTCGGAGAACAGCGCCTGGGCCAGCAGTACGCGCAGCTTCCAGCCGGGTGCGACTTCGGTCATCGGGCCGAAATGCTGTTCCAGGGGAATGCCCAGGCCCAGCAGCAGCTCGCCGGCGCGGGATTCGGCGGTGTAGCCGTCCATCTCGGCGAACTCGGTTTCCAGCTCGGCGACGGCCATGCCGTCTTCCTCGGTCATTTCCGGCAGCGAGTAGATACGGTCGCGCTCGGCCTTGACCCGCCACAGCTCCTCGTGGCCCATGATCACGGTGTCGATCACGGTGAATTCTTCGTAGGCGAACTGGTCCTGGCGCAGCTTGCCCAGGCGTACGTTCGGCTCGAGCATGACCTGGCCTGCGGACGGCTCGAGGTCGCTGCCGAGGATTTTCATGAAGGTCGACTTGCCGCAGCCGTTGGCGCCGATCAGGCCGTAGCGGTTGCCGTTGTTGAACTTGACCGAGACGTTCTCGAACAACGGCTTGGCGCCGAACTGCATGGTGATGTTAGCGGTGGAGATCAAAGGGCTTACCTATCAATAGCTTACGTCGCTGGTATTGCGGCTGATACCGATTTGATACCAATGTGCAGCGTTTCCAGCTCGCTCCAGTCGGAGCTTGAGTTAATCCAACGCGCATACGTCGACAGCAGCATTTGCACGCTGTGGCCGAGCTGTTGGGAGATAAATGCGGGGGTTGAGGCCAGACATTAAGCATATTGTCGCATAGGTGTGACGGCAGTTGTATGGCGGCCGATAACGAATCCCCAGTTCTTTGAGCATCGGCTTCCACTGATGATGCAGGTCAGAGGTCTGCTGGACGAACTCCGCGTTCTTCGATGACGGGAATACGAATGGTGTTTCGCTGACCCGTCCCTTTCCATTTCTGCGGCGCTCGGCGTAGTCCCCGGCACATTCGAGTGCACGCAAGGCCCTCTCATCGAGCAGCACAAACCGGTGTTTGCCAGTCCTGGTGCGTTCCACCTCCTCGCATGGACGCGAGCCGTTTTGCGATTTCCGTCCGCTTGAGCGCTTGCTGCTGTACAGAAACAAAGTGTCACCCTGGCGCGGGGACTATACTGCCTTGACCCCTGCGGGGGCCGCTGTATACGGATCCCAGCTTGCAGCCTGCATAGGTAGCCGTCGCCTCCGTTGCATCCAGTTCGCTTCCCCGGAGGCAGCAATGGCCGCTATGCAAGGAGGAAAAGACATGATGCCCACCAACCACCAAGGGTTCGCGCATGCGATGGCCGACATGGATGCGGTCGAGATCAAGGTCACGGTCCGTCCCGATCAGGAACTGCTCGCGGAGCGGGCGATGGCACTTAACGAAGACACTGCCGAAGTCCGAGAGATTTACTTTTACGACACCCCCCAGCTCGATCTGTTCGACGCCGGTGTTGCGTTGCGCACCCGCCTCGTCAAGGGGGACGACGATGATTCCACCGTCAAGTTCCGGGAGGTGGAGGCCACGAACATCGCCGAGTACTGGAAGCAACAGCCGGGCTTCAAACTGGAGGCCGATTGTGTCGGTGACCGGGTGGTCTGCTCGGCATCGCTTACGGTTCGGCAGAAGCGCGACGAAATAGATGCTGTCGCAAAGGGCAAGCGGTCGATCGAGAAACTCTTCTCCAAGGAGCAGGAACGGCTCCTCGGCGAACTCTATAAAGGCACAGTTGACTTCGGTGCTCTGCGCGTGCTCGGTCCGATTCGCGTGTTGCGTTGGAAGCTCAAGCAAAAGGGCTTTGCCTACGAATTGACACTCGAGGAGTGGCGGCTCCCGAATGGCGAGGATCTTGTCGAGGTTTCGATCAAGACGCCGCCGGGAGAGGCACTCCAGGCCAGGATGGCCTTCGAGCAGCACTTGCGCGAACTCGGCCTCGATCCGATGGGGGCGCAGGAAACCAAGACGCGCACGGCCCTGAACTACTTTGCCAAGGCGCAGGGCTGAGCGAAAGGGTCGCGCGCACCTCGTGACGAGCCGCGCATCCGCCGCGCCTGTAGCGACAGGGCCAGGACTTGAGAGCAGGACTCTACAATGAGCACAATCATTCCTCGCTGGGAGTGGCGAACTTTCGGTCGCCGGTTCGGCATTGCCCAGACCCGGTTCGCCGGACTGCAACCGACGGCTGTCCAGGACAGCGACGAGCTTTATCTGCTCGCCGGCAGCGCCGACAACGTCAAGATCCGGGACGCCTTGATGGACATCAAGGTGCTGCGCGAGGTCGCCCCGGATGGTCTGGAGCGCTGGGAGCCGGTGATGAAGCAGGGCTTCCCGCTGGCGGCGGCCGACGTGCAAAACGTGATCGCTGCACTCAATCTGCCAGCGCCCCCGCTCGAGCGGGATGCCTATACGCTCGACCAGTTTCTCGCCGAGCTGGTCGTGCCAAGCGGCGCGCTGCGCCCGCTGACCGTCCACAAGCACCGGGTGCGCTATACGGTCGGCGGCTGTACTGCGGAAGTCACCGAGATCACGGCGCAGGGCAGGACCACGCAGTCGATTGCAATCGAGTCGGAGGATGCCGCCGCGGTCATAGCGGCGGTCGCATCGGTCGGTCTGGCCGATTACTGCAACATCAGCTATCCCCGTGGCTTGCGGGCCTTGCTGGATGGGGCGCCAGAGCGCTATGCGGTAATCGACGCAGGCACCAACTCGATCAAGTTCCACATCGCCGAGCGTGCTGCCGACGGCAGCCTGTGCACGCTGGTCGATCGGGCCGAAATGACGCGCCTCGGTGAGGGGCTCGAGGAACGTGGCGAGATCGGGCACGACGCCATCGAGCGAACCGTGGGAGCGATTGCGAAGATGGTGGAGGAGGCGAAGCACAACGGCGTCCTGGCAATCGCGGCAGTGGGCACGGCCGGTTTGCGCATGGCGCGCAACGGGGCCGCGGTGATCGCGACAATCCGCGCGCGCACCGGGGTAGCGATCGAAGTCATCTCCGGTGAGGAGGAAGGTCGCCTGGCCTATCTCGCCGTGCAGGCTGGGCTGGGGCTCCCCGAGGGCTCGCTGGTCGTGTTCGACACCGGCGGTGGCAGTTCGCAGTTCACTTTCGGTCGTGGGGCGCGCGTCGACGAGCGCTTCAGCGTCGACGTGGGAGCGGTTCGTTACACCGAGCGCTTCGGGCTCGATAACGTCGTCTCCCCCGAGGTGCTCGGTGACGCACTTGCCGCCATCGCCGCGGATCTGGCGCGAATCGATGGGCGGCCGGCGCCCGACCTACTCGTGGCGATGGGGGGCGCGATAACCAACCTCGCCGCAGTCAAGCACGCTCTGAAGACCTACGATCCTGATATCGTGCAGGGCACTGTCCTCGATCGCGCCGAGATCGACCGCCAGATCGAACTGTACCGCTCCCGCAGTGCGGCGCAGCGTCGTACGATCGTCGGCCTTCAGCCGAAACGCGCGGATGTCATCCTGGCGGGTGCCTGCATCGTCAGGACCGTGATGGACAAGCTCGGCCAGAACGCACTGCGGGTCAGCGACCGCGGCTTGCGACATGGCCTGCTCGTCGAGCGTTTCGGCAATTGACCTGTCCCGACTCCAACTTACGCTTTCACCTGGTGTGTAGAGCTGTGATAGGCATGCAACGCCCTCCCTGACCGGATGCCGTGTGGTTGGAATGGGAGTTGCTTTGCTCCTGAAACACTGATCATGCGGGGTATGCAGACATGTTCCAGGATGACTTCTATTTCTTTAGCTTCGTCGTGACTGCTGTGCTGGCAGTGGATGCGGTGGCCGTATTTGTGTTCCTGCAGGCCAGCATCTGACCCCCGTCCTGGGTGCAGTCGCCCCCGGAATTGGGGGGCGGCATGGTGGCAATTTGGTTTTGCAAGGGTTGTTACGGGTGGCCAGGCAGGAGTGCGCGACTGGGATTGTGCATTGCTGCCTTGAATGCATTCCTCTTTGCACGCTGTGGCCGCGCTGTCGGGAGATAATTGCCGGTACGGTCCGGGCGGGATCGAGTGGCGCAAGTCGAAACCCGCGCCAGCTGGCCGAAATGCGCGATGACGAGGCGGGTCAACAGGTGCGCATCGGCAAAAACACCTCGTCAGGGTTGCGGCACTCGGCGTTCATCCGTGCGCAGGCTGCATCTGCCTGCACCTTGGTTGAATAGCTTGGCTTCAAGCGCATTTTTTCCTGGTTGTCGTAGATATCGTATCCACCCGATACGGTCGAGGCATAGAAACGTGAGCCGGTTCGGAATGCTTCCTTCTCGATCGGTACAGCGGGAACGATAACGAATCTTGGTTGCATTTTTCGTGCCTCCCCAGGCAGAACTAAGACTTTAGTATTGGTTGAGCCCTCGACTACCGGCAAGGCAGCTCGTCGTGAGGTGAAGGTGGAATCGATTCAGTTGCCAAGCCGTCGTCGGTTATGGCTGAAACACCGTATCGATGTATGCTTGCACAGGGCGAGGACATACGCCTCTTGCTGTCGCCTCAAGGCAATGACAGCGAGCACGAGAATCCGGACTCTCCATCAGGTACTGACGTGAAGCGTGACTTCCACCTCGTTGTTCTTCTACTAGTGATTTTTGGCTGTTCCCTCGCATCGCTGACCCTGTGGAAGGTGGTTACCTCTCGAGATCGAGCGCTGGAGGAGGTGAACATCCACGGGTTGAACCTGACCCAGGCGCTTTCCACCTATAGCGAAGGCATCGTCCGACAGAGTTCGCTGCTCTTGCTCGGACTCGTCGAGCGTCTGGAAACCGAGGGCAGCGCACCTGCACAGATCGAGCGCCTGGGCATGCTGGTCAGGCGCCAGCAGCCGCTGATGCCACAGTTGAGCGGCGTCAGCATTTTCGACAAGCAGGGCCGCTGGCTGATGTCCTCCAATCGACCGATGCCAGCCGGTGCCAACAGCAGCGACCGCGCCTATTTCATCCATCACCGTGACGACCCTTCCCGCGAGCCCTTCATCGGCCCGCCGATCCGTAGCCGTTCCAACCAGGAATGGGTGATCACCATAAGCCGCCGCTTCAATGATGCTCGCGGTGAGTTTGCCGGGGTGGTGGCCGTGACCTTGGGGGTGGAAAACTTCCTGCGCTTGTTCGGGCAGATAGAGGTAGGGCAGGAAGGTGCCATCGGCTTGTCCTACACCGATGGTTCGCTGCTGGTTCGCTATCCGTTTCGCGAGCAGGACATGGGGCGCAACTTTTCGCAGTCGCCGATCTATGCCAAGTACCTGGTCGACAAGTCGGTCGGCACCGCTTCGTTCACCTCCAGCCTGGACGGGGTCGAGCGGCTCTATGCCTTTCGCAAGAGTGACAGGTTGCCGCTGGTGACCACTGTCGCCCTGGGCAAGCGCGAAGCGCTGTCGGCCTGGCAGCTCGAAGCGATTTCGTCGATCGTGGTGCTGCTCGGCCTGCTGGGGCTGACCGGTATCATCGGCTGGATGTTGATCCGTGACATCCGCCGTCGGATCGAAGTGGAAGGCGACTTGCGGGTCGCCCAGCAGCAATTGCTCAGCTCCAACCAGCAGCTCGAACGGCTGGCAATGAAGGATGCATTGACTGGCCTGGCGAATCGCCGTTGCTTCGACGAGACCCTTGCCCTGGAAGCGCGGCAAGCCCAGCGGGATGGAACGCCACTGGCATTGATGATGATCGATATCGACCATTTCAAGCTGTTCAACGACACCTACGGGCACCTTGCCGGTGACGCTTGCCTGCGGGACGTCAGCCAGTTGCTCGAGGGCTGCGTGCGGCGGCCATCGGACCTGGTGGCGCGCTATGGTGGTGAAGAAATGGGCGTTGTCCTGCCCGATACCGACAGCGAGGGCGCCGTGGTGATTGCGCAACGGATGCTCGAGCTTCTAGCGCAGCGAAATAGCGTTCATCGATCCAGCCCCTTCGGGCGTATTACGGTGAGCGTGGGCATCGCCTGCGCGACCGGGCCTGAGCTCGAGCAATGGCAGTCATTGATCGAGACGGCGGACCAGGCGCTCTACAACGCCAAGGCGGCCGGACGTAACCGACTGGCGGTGGCCTGATGGCAACCGTCCCAATGCGTTTCATGCAACCTGCGCTTGGCCGACTGGCAAGTGTGTGCCTACTCACCCAGCCTGTACTTGAGTTCGGCTTCGCTCAACACTCCACTGAGCGGGCCGCCCGGTAAGCCTTCGTCGGCCCGTACCAGCGGCAGGAGCACCGGTATGAATCCGGCATCGCGCACCAGGCGCGCGCCCAGCTCCCGGGCCTGGTCGTCGTCGGCGAAGGTGGGAATTGCCTTGCCGCTACCCGACTGCTCTTTCATGGCGGCATAGCCGATGGCGTTGAACGCCCGCACCAGGTGAGCCTCGGGCAGGTACTGTTGGTCTGCCAGGGCTACGCCCAGCTCCAGGGCCTTGCGTCCGACTTCTCCGTCACGGCTGCTGAACGGGTTGCTGGTGCTGAACACGACCTTGCCGTCCAGCTTGCCCTTGAGCTGTTCGGACAGCACCGGCATGGCGCCGTAGGGGACACTCAGGACGATGACCTCGCCCCATTGCGCGGCGTCGCTGACCGAGCCTGCCCGGGCGGTGGGGCCGGCGGCCTTGACCAGTTCCGTCAGCGTCTCGGGGTGACGCGAGGAAAACATCACCTCGTGGCCTGCCTTTGCCCAGAGCGTGCCAAGCGTGCCGCCCACCTTGCCGGCACCGATCACGCTGATCTTGAGGCTGTCTGCCATTGCCTGGCCGAGGCACAGGGTCAGGACGGTGAATATCAGAAGCAGGCGTCTGAACATGGTCGGCGCTCCAGTACACTGGCCAGTAAGGATAGTCAGTCAGTCAGGAGGTCGCCTTGCAGCCAGTGAAAACGATTCGACCGGCCCGCCTTGAGGAGGCGGCGTGCATCACGGCACTCGTCAACCAGGCCTACAGCCACTACGTGGCCAGGATCGGCCAGAAGCCGGCGCCCATGCTCGATGACTATCGGCAGGTGCTGGCCGAATCACAGGTCTATGTACTCACCTGCGATGCAGAAATCGCCGGGGTGTTGGTGATGAGGCCGATAGACGGAGAGCTGTTGCTTGAAAACGTCGCGGTGCTGCCTCGTTACAAGGGCCAGGGCATCGGCAAGAGGCTGATGCTGTTTTGCGAGGAGCACGCTCGTCACTGCCGCTGCCGGGCGATTTGTCTCTACACCCATGAGCGGATGACCGAGAACATTGCCCTCTACACCCGGCTCGGCTACCTGGAAACGCACCGGGCGACGCAGAACGGTTTCGCTCGCGTATTCATGCGCAAGACGCTCGAAACCCGACTGTGAAGGCAGGTCTACACTGTGCAAGGTGTTTGATGCACGTGGGAGACCCGCCATGGCAACCACTCCCGTCCTCTCCTGCATTGATGTGACAGCTTTGCACCGCCCGATCGGTCGTCGCTGGATGGGCGCCGCATTGGCCACCCTGGTGTTCATGAGCAACGCCAGCGCCGGCGTCATGGGCGATTCCCGATGCCGAAACCTCCAGGCAATCCTCACCCATGGTCCGGACTACCATCAGCTCAAGGGTGAGGCCAAGTCACTGGGCGACGGTATGTACAAGTATGCCTTGCAGACCAGTCCGGCACCGTTCGAGCAATGCGAGCTCCTCACTTATCCGTTCGTTGATCC
Organism: Pseudomonas sp. BJa5; assembly: GCF_030272875.2. Classification (NCBI taxonomy): domain Bacteria; kingdom Pseudomonadati; phylum Pseudomonadota; class Gammaproteobacteria; order Pseudomonadales; family Pseudomonadaceae; genus Pseudomonas; species Pseudomonas sp. BJa5. The sequence goes on along the minus strand of NZ_JALRNG020000068.1, from coordinate 1,229 downwards.
GACCCTGCTGGAGTGCCGTATCAGCATCCCGCTGGAGGTCAAGGGCGTGATGACGCGCGACAACCACAACCAGTTGAAGGAAGTGCTCTCCGGTGTGGCAAAGGAGATTGGCACGTGCATCGGCGCGACTTTGCCACCGGTCAAGGCGTCCAAGCCTCATTACGGTCAGCCCGCCGGGATCGAGCGCTTCGAGTGGGCCTTTACCACGGCCTATCACGGGCCTTCGTCAGACCGCGCCGTGGGCGTCTGGCTGTGGATGCTGTTGCCCAGGGAAGGCACGGATCTGAACACCGCAAGCAAGATCGAACTCGAGGCGCAGTTCCAGATCATCCCCAAGAATGAGGTGGGCACCTGGGGGAGAAAGTCCGGCTAGGCGTTACCCGGGGTTCAACCCTGCGTCTGTAGTGCCCTGATCAGCGGCTCAAGCTCTGCAAGGGTCTCGGGTTGGGTGTCCTTGACGGTAACCCGGTACTTGCCATTGACGATGAAGCTGGGCACCTGTTCGACCTGGAAGACCCTGGCGGTGTGGTCCACGCCCTGGACAAACTCGCGGGCCTCCTGGGAGTCGATGCTCTGCTTCAAGCCTTGGGCCAGAGCAGGGGAGGTGCTGGCGGCCCAGGCGACGACATCATCCGGGCCCTTGTAGCGCTTGGCCTGCACGGCCTCGAACAGGGGCTGGCTCATGCTGCGCGACAGTTTGTGCTGTTGCAGGGCGAAGTCGACCCGTCCTAGTTCGTCATCGCGCCACCCCACATGCCAGCGGATCACGGCAATGCCGTTCACCTGCTTGTCCCACTCGCGGGTGACCTGGTAGAGCGGACCGCACTTGGGGCAGATGTACATGAAGAACAGCACCACGCTTTTGCGACCGTCTGCGAGGAAGGAGGGCGGGGCTTTTTCGAACATGTAACAGTCGATGCCCTGGCTTTTGACCGGAGGACAGGCGGCTTGCGCAGACGACATGCCGAGCAGGGCGGCGATCAGTACGCAGGAGATGATCAAGGGCAAGCGCAAAGGCATGGGAGGCCTCACTGTGCGTCAGCGCATGGCGATGTGTGCATGCGACCTTGATCAGTCTAGTCATGATTTACAGTGGGTTCTGATCCCTGATGTTAGGTGTTGAGGTTGTGAGGTTGTGAGCTTATCCATTTCATGTGGCGATGCTGCCGGCCCCTTCCGCCTTTACGGCGGCCTACTTTTCTCTTGGGAAAAGTAGGCAAAACCGCTTG
>NZ_JALRNG020000067.1:0-16347 GCF_030272875.2 Pseudomonas sp. BJa5 | reverse complement strand
CCAGGTGACAACATCCAGATGACTGTCACCCTGATCAAGACCATCGCAATGGAAGACGGTCTGCGCTTCGCTATCCGTGAGGGTGGCCGCACTGTCGGTGCTGGCGTCGTAGCGAAAATTATCGAATAAGTAGTTGATTTCTATCGATCAGGCCGGCATAATGGCCGGCCTGATAAGCTTTTAGGTCAGTAGCTCAATTGGCAGAGCGACGGTCTCCAAAACCGTAGGTTGGGGGTTCGATTCCCTCCTGACCTGCCAGATTCACCTCGTGTGTCTGGCTTTCTTTTCACAGGATCTTCCTAGATGACTCCCAAGGCTGAAGCCCAAGACTCTCGTTTTGATCTGCTCAAGTGGCTGGCTGTTGTCGCTTTGGTGGTCGTTGGCGTGGTTGGCAATCAATACTACTCCGCCTCGCCGATTCTGTATCGCGTACTCGCACTTCTCGTTCTTGCTGCTGCTGCTGGCTTCATCGCCTTGCAGACTGCCAAGGGCAAGTCGTTCTTTGCGCTGGCAAAGGAAGCTCGCACCGAGATTCGTAAAGTCGTATGGCCGACCCGCCAGGAAACCACGCAGACCACCCTCATCGTAGTGGCGGTCGTTCTGGTTATGGCGCTGCTGTTGTGGGGTCTCGATTCCCTGCTCGGTTGGCTGATTTCCTTGATTGTTGGCTAAGGGTGTCCCGTGGCTAAGCGTTGGTATGTTGTGCATGCTTACTCGGGTTACGAGAAGCATGTAATGCGCTCGCTGATCGAGCGCGTAAAGCTGGCTGGCATGGAAGACGGTTTCGGCGAGATTCTGGTCCCGACTGAAGAAGTCGTAGAGATGCGCAACGGCCAGAAGCGCAAGAGCGAACGTAAGTTCTTCCCAGGCTACGTCCTGGTGCAGATGGACATGAACGAAGGTACCTGGCACTTGGTCAAGGATACTCCTCGTGTCATGGGCTTCATCGGTGGTACTGCAGACAAGCCTGCACCGATCACCGATAAAGAGGCTGAAGCCATCCTGCGTCGCGTAGCCGATGGCAGCGACAAGCCCAAGCCGAAGACTCTGTTCGAGCCGGGCGAAGTGGTCCGCGTTATCGATGGTCCGTTTGCCGATTTCAACGGTACCGTTGAAGAAGTTAACTACGAGAAGAGCCGGATCCAAGTGGCCGTGCTTATTTTCGGTCGCTCTACCCCGGTAGAGCTCGAGTTCAGCCAGGTCGAAAAGGTCTAGCCGAACAACGCATCCCATACCCCGCAGCCCTATGTGCTGCGGGGTTTTGTCGTCACTGGGATAAAACGCAAGTCATCCGGGGAGCCTTCTGGCGTTCGTACCCGATATTGGAGTAGCTCATGGCTAAGAAGATTCAGGCTTACATCAAGCTGCAAGTAAAGGCCGGCCAGGCCAACCCAAGCCCACCCGTTGGTCCAGCACTGGGTCAACACGGTGTGAACATCATGGAATTCTGCAAGGCCTTCAACGCCCGTACCCAGGGTCAAGAAGCCGGCCTGCCGACTCCTGTGATCATCACTGTTTACAGTGACCGCAGCTTCACCTTCGAAACCAAAAGCACCCCTGCTTCGGTTCTGCTGAAGAAAGCAGCTGGCCTGACCAGCGGTTCTGCACGTCCGAACACCGTTAAAGTCGGTACTGTGACCCGTGCTCAGCTGGAAGAGATCGCAAAAACCAAAAATGCTGATCTGACTGCCGCTGACATGGAAGCAGCCGTGCGTACCATCGCCGGTTCTGCTCGCAGCATGGGCCTCAACGTGGAGGGTGTGTAATGGCTAAGCTGACCAAGCGCCAAAAGGCCATTGCTTCGAAGCTCGAAGCTGGCAAAGTTTACAACTTCGAAGAAGCAGCAGTGCTGCTGGCCGAACTGTCCACCGTGAAGTTCAGCGAGTCCTTCGACGTTGCCGTCAACCTCGGCGTTGACCCTCGTAAATCCGACCAGGTCGTTCGTAGCGCTACCGTGCTGCCACACGGCACTGGCAAGACCGTACGTGTAGCTGTCTTCACCCAGGGTCCAGCTGCTGAAGCTGCTCTGGCTGCCGGCGCTGACCGCGTAGGTATGGACGATCTGGCTGCCGAAATGAAAGGCGGCGACCTGAACTACGACGTCGTCATTGCTTCCCCGGACGCAATGCGTGTTGTAGGTCAGCTGGGTCAGGTCCTGGGTCCACGCGGCCTGATGCCTAACCCGAAAGTCGGTACCGTAACTCCAGACGTAGCCACCGCGGTCAAAAACGCCAAGGCTGGTCAGGTTCGCTACCGCACCGACAAAAACGGCATCATCCACACCTCCGTTGGCAAAGTCGGCTTCGAAGCTGGCAAGCTGAAGGAAAACGTTGAAGCCCTGATCGCTGATCTGAAGCGTATCAAGCCAGCTTCCTCGAAAGGTATCTACGTCAAGCGCGTTACCCTGAGCACCACCATGGGCCCAGGTCTGGTCATCGACCAGAGCTCGCTGAGCGCGTAAGACAAAAACCGGCGCGAGCAATCGTGCCAGTTTGAAAAAATTGGGGTCCCTGCCTGGCGGGGGCTATCCAAGACCGTAGGCGGCGCAAGCCTTAAACCTCCAGCCTACGCAGATGGTGCTCCCGATTCCTTACCGAATCAGACACCAAAACGACATCCGGCTTCGGCCAGATGAAACGGTAACAAGCAGGAGTTTTACCCGTGGCAATTAAACTCGAAGACAAGAAGGCCATCGTCGCTGAAGTCAACGAGGCTGCCAAAGTCGCTCTGTCCGCTGTCGTGGCTGATGCCCGTGGTGTGACTGTAGGCGCAATGACCGGACTCCGTAAAGAGGCTCGTGAAGCTGGCGTATACGTACGTGTCGTACGTAACACCCTGCTCAAGCGCGCTGTTGCCGACACTGAATTCAGTGTCCTCAACGACGCCTTCACCGGCCCGACCCTGATCGCTTTCTCCAACGAGCACCCGGGCGCTGCTGCCCGTCTGTTCAAAGAGTTCGCCAAGGGTCAGGACAAGTTCGAGATCAAGGCAGCTGCGTTCGACGGCAAGTTCATTGCCGCTAACGAAATCGACGTGTTGGCTACCCTGCCGACCCGCGACGAGGCTATCGCGAAGCTGATGAGCGTGATCCAAGGCGCTACCAGCAAGCTGGCTCGTACCCTGGCAGCTATTCGCGACCAGAAAGAAGCTACTGCTGCCTAAGGCACGCACAGCGCTTTCAAAATCACACGTTTAATTTGATGGCTGCGTAAGCTGTCACCCCAATACAGGATTTAAGTCATGTCTCTGACTAACGAGCAAATCATCGAAGCAATCGGCCAGAAAACCGTTCTGGAAATTGTTGAGCTGATCAAAGCAATGGAAGAAACCTTCGGCGTTACCGCTGCTGTTGCCGCTGCTGGCCCAGCTGCTGCCGCTGCCGTTGTTGAAGAACAAACCGAGTTCAACGTAGTTCTGGTTGAAGCCGGCGACAAGAAAGTCAACGTGATCAAGGCCGTTCGTGAACTGACCGGTCTGGGCCTGAAAGAAGCCAAAGAGAAAGTTGACGGCGCTCCTCAGGTTGTCGCTGAAGGCGTTTCGAAAGAAGCCGCTGAAGACGCCAAGAAGAAGCTGGAAGAAGCAGGCGCTAAAGTCGAACTCAAGTAATTTCGACTTTGCGACTCCAGCCCGAGCGCTAAGCAAACGGCTGATGGCTGGTGGCTCTTGCCACCGGCCTTTTTCCGTTATTGGCAGCTGACCAGGTCGGCGTCGATAACGAGCGGTAACCACCAACGATGGTGGCGCAAACCATGGGGTTTGCACGATTTTCTGGCTGCTCCCGTCGGGAGAAGCCAAACAAGCAGGTGACCAAGCTGGGGAACGCTGATGGCTTACTCATACACTGAGAAAAAACGTATCCGCAAGGACTTTAGCAAGTTGCCGGACGTCATGGATGTGCCTTACCTCCTGGCCATCCAGCTGGATTCGTATCGTGAATTCTTGCAAGCGGGAGCGACCAAAGATCAGTTCCGCGACGTGGGCCTGCATGCGGCCTTCAAATCGGTTTTCCCGATCATCAGCTACTCCGGCAATGCTGCCCTGGAGTACGTTGGCTATCGTCTGGGCGAACCAGCTTTTGATGTCAAAGAATGCGTACTGCGTGGCGTGACCTACGCGGTTCCGCTGCGCGTGAAAGTGCGCCTGATCATTTTCGACAAAGAATCGTCGAACAAAGCGATCAAGGACATCAAAGAGCAAGAAGTCTACATGGGTGAAATCCCCCTGATGACTGAAAACGGTACCTTCGTAATCAACGGTACCGAGCGTGTTATCGTTTCCCAGCTGCACCGTTCGCCTGGTGTGTTCTTCGACCACGACCGTGGCAAGACCCACAGCTCGGGCAAGCTGCTGTACTCGGCGCGCATCATTCCTTACCGCGGTTCGTGGCTGGACTTCGAATTCGATCCGAAAGACTGTGTATTCGTCCGTATCGACCGTCGTCGCAAACTGCCTGCGTCGGTACTGCTGCGCGCGCTGGGTTACAGCACCGAAGAAGTACTGGATGCCTTCTACACCACCAACGTCTTCCACATCTCCGGCGAGAAACTCAGCCTGGAGCTGGTGCCTCAGCGCCTGCGTGGTGAAGTTGCGGTCATGGACATCCATGACGAAACCGGCAAGGTGATTGTCGAGCAGGGTCGTCGTATTACCGCTCGTCACATCAACCAGCTGGAAAAGGCCGGCGTCAAGCAGCTGGACGTTCCTATGGAATACGTCCTGGGCCGCACCACTGCCAAGGCCATCGTTCACCCGGCCACCGGCGAGATCCTGGCCGAGTGCAACACCGAGCTGAGCACCGAACTGCTGATCAAGATCGCCAAGGCACAGGTCGTCCGCATCGAGACCCTGTACACCAACGATATCGACTGCGGTCCGTTCATCTCCGACACCCTGAAGATCGACTCCACCAGCAATCAGCTGGAAGCGCTGGTCGAAATCTACCGGATGATGCGTCCTGGCGAGCCGCCAACCAAGGATGCTGCCGAGACCCTGTTCAACAACCTGTTCTTCAGCGCCGAGCGTTACGACCTGTCGGCCGTTGGTCGCATGAAGTTCAACCGTCGTATCGGTCGTACCGAGATCGAAGGTTCCGGTGTTCTGAGCAAGGAAGACATCGTCGAGGTCCTCAAGACCCTGGTCGATATCCGTAACGGCAAAGGCATCGTCGACGACATCGACCACCTGGGTAACCGTCGCGTGCGTTGCGTCGGCGAGATGGCCGAGAACCAGTTCCGCGTTGGCCTGGTGCGCGTAGAGCGCGCGGTCAAAGAGCGCCTGTCGATGGCCGAAAGCGAAGGCCTGATGCCTCAGGACCTGATCAACGCCAAGCCGGTTGCGGCGGCGGTGAAAGAGTTCTTCGGCTCCAGCCAGCTCTCGCAGTTCATGGACCAGAACAACCCGCTGTCCGAGATCACCCACAAGCGTCGTGTCTCCGCACTCGGCCCTGGTGGTCTGACCCGTGAGCGCGCAGGCTTCGAAGTCCGTGACGTACACCCGACCCACTACGGCCGCGTGTGCCCGATCGAGACCCCTGAAGGTCCGAACATCGGTCTGATCAACTCCCTGGCGGCCTATGCCCGCACCAACCAGTACGGCTTCCTGGAAAGCCCGTACCGTGTGGTGAAAGAGGGCGTGGTCACCGACGACATCGTGTTCCTGTCGGCGATCGAAGAAGCGGATCACGTCATTGCACAGGCTTCGGCCGCAATGAACGAGAAGAAGCAGCTGATCGACGAGCTGGTAGCCGTTCGTCACCTGAACGAATTCACCGTCAAGGCGCCGGAAGACGTCACCCTGATGGACGTTTCGCCGAAGCAGGTAGTTTCGGTGGCAGCGTCGCTGATTCCGTTCCTCGAGCACGACGACGCCAACCGTGCGTTGATGGGTTCGAACATGCAGCGTCAGGCTGTACCTACCCTGCGTGCCGACAAGCCGCTGGTCGGTACCGGCATGGAGCGCAACGTTGCCCGTGACTCCGGCGTTTGCGTCGTGGCCCGTCGTGGTGGCGTGATCGACTCCGTCGATGCCAGCCGTATCGTGGTTCGTGTTGCCGATGACGAAGTTGAACCAGGCGAAGCCGGTGTCGACATCTACAACCTGACCAAATACACCCGCTCGAACCAGAACACCTGCATCAACCAGCGTCCGCTGGTGAGCAAGGGTGACGTGGTCCAGCGCAGCGACATCATGGCCGACGGTCCGTCCACCGACATGGGTGAACTGGCACTGGGTCAGAACATGCGCATCGCGTTCATGGCGTGGAACGGCTTCAACTTCGAAGACTCCATCTGCCTGTCCGAGCGTGTTGTTCAGGAAGACCGCTTCACCACGATCCACATCCAGGAACTGACCTGTGTGGCCCGTGACACCAAGCTCGGCCCAGAGGAAATCACCGCGGACATCCCGAACGTCGGTGAAGCTGCGCTGAACAAGCTGGATGAAGCCGGTATCGTCTACGTTGGTGCTGAAGTCGGCGCTGGCGACATCCTGGTCGGCAAAGTGACGCCAAAAGGCGAAACCCAGCTGACTCCGGAAGAAAAACTGCTGCGCGCGATCTTCGGTGAGAAGGCCAGCGACGTCAAAGACACCTCCCTGCGCGTGCCGACCGGCACCAAGGGTACCGTCATCGACGTACAGGTCTTCACCCGTGATGGCGTGGAGCGCGACAGCCGTGCGCTGTCCATCGAGAAGATGCAGCTGGACGAGATCCGCAAGGACCTCAACGAAGAGTTCCGCATCGTCGAAGGCGCAACCTTCGAGCGTCTGCGTTCGGCCCTGAACGGCCAGGTCGTCGATGGTGGCGCGGGCCTGAAGAAAGGCACCGTGATCAGCAACGAAGTCCTGGACGGTCTGGAGCACGGCCAGTGGTTCAAACTGCGCATGGCCGAAGACGCGCTGAACGAGCAACTCGAGAAGGCCCAGGCCTACATCGTTGATCGTCGCCGTCTGCTGGACGACAAGTTCGAAGACAAGAAGCGCAAGCTGCAGCAGGGCGATGACCTGGCACCGGGCGTACTGAAGATCGTCAAGGTCTACCTGGCAATCCGTCGTCGCATTCAGCCGGGCGACAAGATGGCCGGTCGTCACGGTAACAAGGGTGTGGTCTCGGTGATCATGCCGGTCGAAGACATGCCGCACGACGCCAACGGTACGCCGGTTGACGTGGTACTCAACCCACTGGGTGTACCATCGCGTATGAACGTCGGTCAGATCCTCGAAACCCACCTGGGCCTGGCGGCCAAGGGCCTGGGCGAGAAGATCAACCGCATGCTCGAAGAGCAGCGCAAGGTTATCGAACTGCGTCAGTTCCTCACCGAGATCTACAACGAGATCGGTGGTCGTCAGGAAAGCCTCGAGACCTTCTCCGACCAGGAAATCCTGGACCTGGCGAAGAACCTCAAAGGCGGTGTGCCAATGGCCACTCCAGTCTTCGACGGCGCCAAGGAACGCGAAATCAAGGCCATGCTGAAACTGGCAGACATGCCGGAAAGCGGCCAGATGCAGCTGTTCGACGGCCGTACCGGCAACAAGTTCGAGCGTCATGTGACCGTGGGTTACATGTACATGCTCAAGCTGAACCACTTGGTGGACGACAAGATGCACGCGCGTTCCACTGGTTCTTACAGCCTGGTTACCCAGCAGCCGCTGGGTGGTAAGGCGCAGTTCGGTGGTCAGCGTTTCGGGGAGATGGAAGTGTGGGCGCTGGAAGCATACGGCGCGGCATACACCCTGCAAGAAATGCTCACAGTGAAGTCGGACGACGTGAACGGTCGGACCAAGATGTACAAAAACATCGTGGACGGCGATCACCGTATGGAGCCGGGCATGCCCGAGTCCTTCAACGTGTTGATCAAAGAGATCCGTTCGCTCGGTATCGATATCGATCTGGAAACCGAATAACACGTGACGCGAATCGGGAGCGCGGCTGCAAAGCCCGCTCCCTGCTCCGCCAGGAGGAAAGGCCTTGAAAGACCTACTGAATTTGCTGAAAAACCAGGGTCAAGTCGAAGAGTTCGACGCCATCCGTATCGGACTGGCCTCGCCTGAGATGATCCGTTCGTGGTCGTTCGGTGAAGTTAAAAAGCCGGAAACCATCAACTACCGTACGTTCAAGCCTGAGCGTGACGGTCTGTTCTGCGCCAAGATCTTTGGCCCAGTCAAGGACTACGAGTGCCTGTGCGGTAAGTACAAGCGCCTGAAGCACCGTGGCGTCATCTGTGAGAAGTGCGGCGTTGAAGTCGCCCTGGCCAAAGTCCGTCGTGAGCGCATGGCGCACATCGAACTGGCCTCTCCAGTTGCCCACATCTGGTTCCTGAAGTCCCTGCCGTCCCGTATCGGCCTGCTGATGGACATGACCCTGCGTGATATCGAGCGCGTGCTCTACTTCGAGAGCTACGTCGTTATCGATCCGGGCATGACCACCTTGGAAAAGGGCCAGCTGCTCAACGACGAGCAGTACTTCGAAGCGCTGGAAGAGTTCGGTGACGACTTCGACGCCCGCATGGGTGCCGAGGCTGTCCGCGAGCTGCTGCACGCTATCGACCTGGAGCACGAGATCGGTCGCCTGCGCGAAGAGATTCCGCAGACCAACTCGGAAACCAAGATCAAGAAGCTGTCCAAGCGTCTGAAACTGATGGAGGCCTTCCAGGGCTCGGGCAACCTGCCTGAGTGGATGGTCCTGACCGTTCTGCCGGTTCTGCCGCCAGACCTGCGTCCTCTGGTTCCGCTGGATGGCGGTCGCTTCGCGACTTCCGACCTGAACGACCTGTATCGTCGGGTGATCAACCGTAACAACCGTCTGAAGCGCCTGCTCGACCTGTCCGCGCCAGACATCATCGTGCGCAACGAAAAGCGCATGCTGCAGGAAGCGGTCGATGCCCTGCTGGATAACGGCCGTCGTGGCCGTGCCATCACCGGCTCGAACAAGCGTCCTCTGAAATCCCTGGCCGACATGATCAAGGGTAAGCAAGGTCGTTTCCGTCAGAACTTGCTCGGTAAGCGTGTTGACTACTCCGGCCGTTCGGTAATTACCGTAGGTCCGACCCTGCGTCTGCACCAGTGCGGTCTGCCGAAGAAGATGGCCCTCGAGCTGTTCAAGCCGTTCATTTTCGGCAAGCTGGAAATGCGTGGTCTGGCGACCACCATCAAGGCGGCCAAGAAGATGGTCGAGCGCGAGCTGCCAGAGGTGTGGGACGTTCTCGCCGAAGTGATTCGCGAGCACCCCGTACTGCTCAACCGTGCACCAACCCTGCACCGTCTGGGTATCCAGGCTTTTGAACCAGTACTGATCGAAGGTAAGGCTATCCAGCTGCACCCGCTGGTCTGTGCTGCGTACAACGCCGACTTCGACGGTGACCAGATGGCCGTTCACGTGCCGCTGACGCTGGAAGCCCAGCTCGAAGCGCGCGCGCTGATGATGTCGACCAACAACATCCTGTCGCCAGCCAACGGTGAGCCAATCATCGTTCCGTCGCAGGACGTTGTACTGGGTCTGTACTACATGACCCGTGAAGCCATCAACGCCAAGGGCGAAGGTCGTGTATTCGCCGACCTGCAGGAAGTCGACCGCGTATTCCGCGCCGGCGAAGCTGCCCTGCATGCCAAGATCAAGGTTCGTATCAACGAAACCGTCAACGATCGCGATGGCGGCAGCGTCAAGAACACCCGCATCGTCGACACCACTGTCGGCCGTGCCCTGCTGTTCCAGGTTGTTCCGCCAGGTCTGTCGTACGACGTGGTCAACCAGCCAATGAAGAAAAAGGCGATCTCCAAGCTGATCAACCAGTGCTACCGCGTGGTTGGTCTGAAAGAGACCGTAATCTTCGCTGACCAGCTGATGTACACCGGTTTTGCCTACTCGACCATCTCCGGCGTTTCCATCGGTGTTAACGACTTCGTTATCCCGGACGAAAAAGCCCGCATCATCGGTACCGCTACCGACGAAGTGAAAGAGATCGAGAGCCAGTACGCCTCCGGCCTGGTAACCCAGGGCGAGAAGTACAACAAAGTCATCGACTTGTGGTCCAAGGCGAACGACGAAGTTTCCAAGGCGATGATGGCCAACCTCTCGAAAGAGAAGGTCATCGACCGCAATGGCGACGAAGTCGAGCAAGAGTCCTTCAACTCGATGTACATGATGGCTGACTCCGGTGCCCGGGGTTCGGCAGCCCAGATTCGTCAGCTGGCCGGTATGCGTGGTCTGATGGCCAAGCCGGACGGCTCGATCATCGAGACGCCGATCACCGCGAACTTCCGTGAAGGTCTGAGCGTACTCCAGTACTTCATCTCGACTCACGGTGCTCGTAAAGGTCTGGCGGATACCGCGTTGAAGACCGCGAACTCCGGTTACCTGACCCGTCGTCTGGTAGACGTTGCCCAGGATCTGGTCGTGACCGAGATCGACTGCGGCACCGAGCAGGGCCTGCTGATGACGCCGCACATTGAAGGCGGCGACGTAGTAGAGCCTCTGGGTGAGCGTGTACTGGGTCGTGTTATCGCCCGTGACGTGTTCAAGCCTGGCACCGACGACGTCGTCGTTCCGGCCGGCACCCTGGTCGACGAGAAGTGGGTCGAGTTCATCGAGCTGAACAGCATCGACGAAGTGATCGTGCGTTCGCCGATCAGCTGCGAAACCCGCTACGGCATCTGCGCCAAGTGCTACGGTCGTGACCTGGCTCGCGGTCACCAGGTGAACATCGGTGAAGCGGTCGGCGTTATCGCTGCCCAGTCGATCGGTGAGCCGGGTACCCAGCTGACCATGCGTACGTTCCACATCGGTGGTGCTGCAAGCCGTACCTCGGCTGCCGACAGCGTCCAGGTGAAGAACGGCGGTATGGTGCGTCTGCACAACCTGAAGCAGGTCGAGCGTGCCGATGGCAACCTGGTCGCGGTATCGCGTTCCGGCGAGCTGGCCATTGCCGACGAATTCGGTCGTGAGCGTGAGCGCTACAAGCTGCCTTACGGTGCGGTGATTTCGGTCAAGGAAGGCGACAAGGTCGACGCTGGCGCCATCGTCGCCAAGTGGGACCCGCACACCCACCCGATCGTTACCGAAATGAAAGGTACCGTGACCTTCGTGGGCATGGAAGAAGGTATCACCATCAAGCGTCAGACCGACGAATTGACTGGTTTGACCAACATTGAAGTCCTGGACGTCAAAGACCGTCCGGCTGCAGGCAAGGAAATCCGTCCTGCAATCAAGATGGTCGATGCCAATGGCAAGGATCTGCTGCTGCCAGGTACCGATGTGCCGGCCCAGTACTTCCTGCCGGCGAACGCCCTGGTCGGTGTGGCTGACGGTGCCCAGATCGGCGTCGGTGACGTTATCGCGCGTATCCCGCAAGAAACGTCCAAGACCCGTGACATCACCGGTGGTCTGCCACGGGTTGCCGACCTGTTCGAAGCCCGTCGTCCGAAAGAAGCCTCGATTCTGGCTGAAGTCAGCGGCACCATCGCCTTCGGTAAAGAGACCAAGGGCAAGCGCCGCCTGGTCATCACCCCGAACGATGGCAGCGAGCCGTACGAGGAGCTGATTCCGAAGTGGCGTCACCTGAACGTCTTCGAAGGCGAACAAGTGAACCGCGGCGAAGTTATCTCCGACGGTCCGAGCGATCCGCACGACATCCTGCGTCTGCTGGGTGTCAGCGCGCTGGCCAAGTACATCGTCAACGAGATCCAGGACGTTTACCGTCTGCAAGGCGTGAAGATCAACGACAAGCACATCGAGACCATCCTGCGTCAGATGCTGCGTAAAGTTGAGATCACCGAGTCGGGTGACTCCAGCTTCATCAAGGGCGACCAGATGGAACTGACCCAGGTACTGGTAGAGAACGAGCGTCTGGCGACTGAAGACAAGTTCATCTCCAAGTTCTCGCGCGTACTGCTGGGTATCACCAAGGCCTCGCTGTCCACCGAGTCGTTCATCTCGGCGGCCTCCTTCCAGGAGACCACCCGTGTTCTGACCGAAGCGGCGGTAACCGGCAAGCGCGACTACCTGCGCGGCCTGAAAGAAAACGTGGTCGTGGGTCGTCTGATCCCGGCCGGTACCGGTCTGGCCTACCACAGCGAGCGCAAGCGTCGCCGTGATGCCGACAAACCGCTGCGCGTAAGTGCCAGTGAGGTGGAAGCCGCACTGACCGAAGCGCTGAACTCCAGCGGTAACTGAAAGTAGGGCAGGGCCCCGGCCGACCCGATCCGTTCATTGGCAACCTCAATGGTTGCCGATGACTGGAGGAGGGAGGCTGGGGCCTCGTCTTGACTGGGCGCAAGATCCTCTTTAGACTCTTGTACCCCTAAATTTGGTGGGACTCCGTCCTGCCAATTTTTGCTTTTCTTGCAAGACAATAGCGTCGCAAGACAACAGTGGAGCTAGTAGATGGCAACTATCAACCAGCTGGTACGTCAGCCGCGTAAGCGTATCGTCGAGAAATCCGACGTTCCTGCGCTGCAGAACTGCCCGCAACGTCGTGGCGTGTGCACCCGCGTGTACACCACTACGCCGAAAAAACCTAACTCGGCACTGCGTAAAGTATGCCGTGTGCGTCTGACCAACGGTTTCGAGGTTTCCTCGTACATCGGTGGTGAAGGCCACAACCTGCAAGAGCACAGCGTGGTGCTGATCCGTGGCGGTCGTGTAAAAGACTTGCCAGGTGTTCGTTACCACACCGTTCGCGGTTCCCTGGATACCTCCGGCGTCAAAGGTCGTAACCAAGGCCGTTCGAAGTACGGTACCAAGCGTCCGAAGTAATCGGCCGTTTGCAGCAATTTGCAGTAATTCATTTTATTGAGTCGATAAGAGTAAGGTCGGGCCGAACCCCTAGGGGTCCCATGTCCCGGGCTAACCTGAAGACCGTTTGAGGGCTTATCAATGCCAAGACGTCGTGTAGCAGCCAAGCGTGAGATTCTGGACGATCCAAAATACGGAAGCCAGATCCTCGCCAAGTTCATGAACCACGTAATGGAAAGCGGCAAGAAAGCCGTTGCCGAGCGTATCGTTTACGGTGCGCTGGACAAGGTCAAAGAACGCAAGAACAGCGATCCCCTGGAAATCTTCGAGAAAGCTCTCGACGCCATCGCTCCGCTGGTCGAAGTAAAGTCGCGCCGTGTTGGCGGTGCAACCTACCAGGTTCCTGTTGAAGTTCGTCCATCCCGTCGTAACGCCCTGGCAATGCGCTGGTTGGTAGACTACGCCCGCAAGCGTGGCGAGAAGTCCATGGCCCTGCGCCTGGCTGGCGAGCTGCTGGATGCTGCTGAAGGCAAAGGTGCTGCAGTCAAGAAGCGTGAAGACGTACACCGTATGGCCGAAGCCAACAAAGCGTTCTCGCACTACCGCTTCTAATTCAGGCATCACTATTTTTGCGAGGGCTCTATGGCTCGTACTACACCAATCAACCGCTACCGTAACATCGGTATTTGCGCGCACGTTGACGCGGGCAAAACTACCACTACCGAGCGGATCCTGTTCTACACAGGCCTGAGCCACAAAATGGGCGAGGTGCATGACGGCGCCGCGACCACCGACTGGATGGTGCAGGAGCAGGAGCGGGGTATTACCATTACCTCCGCTGCCGTTACCACCTTCTGGAAAGGTTCCCGTGGTCAGTACGACAACTACCGCGTAAACGTCATCGATACCCCCGGCCACGTTGACTTCACCATTGAAGTAGAACGTTCGCTGCGCGTACTCGACGGCGCGGTCGTTGTGTTCTGCGGTACCTCCGGCGTTGAGCCACAGTCCGAAACCGTATGGCGTCAGGCCAACAAGTACGGCGTTCCACGTGTTGTTTACGTGAACAAGATGGACCGTGCCGGTGCCAACTTCCTGCGCGTCGTAGGTCAGATCAAGAACCGTCTGGGTCACACCCCGGTCCCGGTTCAGCTGGCCATCGGTTCGGAAGATAACTTCCAGGGTCAGGTCGACCTGATCAAGATGAAGGCTATCTACTGGAACGAAGACGACAAAGGCACCACCTATCGCGAGGAAGAAATTCCTGCCGATATGCTGGAGCTGGCCGAAGAGTGGCGCGCCAATATGGTCGAAGCCGCTGCCGAAGCCAACGAAGAGCTGATGAACAAGTACCTTGAAGAAGGTGAGCTGACCGTCGAAGAGATCAAGGCCGGCCTGCGTGCGCGCACCCTGGCTAGCGAGATCGTTCCGGCTGTCTGCGGTTCTTCCTTCAAGAACAAGGGTGTTCCTCTGGTTCTCGACGCCGTTATCGACTTCCTGCCTGCTCCGACCGAGATCCCTGCAATCCAGGGTATCCACCCGGATCACATCGACGACGAAAACGCGCCGAAGATCGAGCGTCACGCCGACGACAAAGAGCCCTTCTCGGCTCTGGCGTTCAAAATTGCCACCGACCCGTTCGTGGGTACCCTGACTTTCGTGCGCGTTTACTCGGGCATGCTGCTGTCGGGCGACTCCGTGATCAACTCGGTCAAGGGCAAGAAAGAGCGCGTTGGTCGTATGGTGCAGATGCACGCCAACCAGCGTGAAGAAATCAAAGAAGTTCTCGCCGGCGACATCGCCGCACTGATCGGCATGAAGGACGTCACCACCGGTGACACCCTGTGCAACGCCGACCAGCCAGTAATCCTGGAGCGTATGGACTTCCCTGAGCCTGTAATTTCGGTAGCTGTTGAGCCGAAAACCAAGCAGGACCAGGAAAAGATGGGTATCGCACTGGGCAAACTGGCTCAGGAAGACCCGTCGTTCCGCGTCAAGACCGATGAAGAAACCGGTCAAACCATCATCTCCGGTATGGGTGAGCTGCACCTGGACATCCTCGTTGACCGCATGAAGCGCGAGTTCAACGTCGAGGCCAACATCGGCAAGCCACAAGTTTCGTACCGTGAGAAGATCACCAAGGACAACGTCGAAATCGAAGGTAAGTTCGTTCGTCAGTCCGGTGGTCGCGGTCAGTTCGGTCACTGCTGGATTCGCTTCTCGCAGCCGGCTGTGGACGAAAAAGGCAACATCACCGAAGGCCTGGAGTTCACCAATGAGGTCGTGGGTGGTGTGGTTCCGAAGGAATACATCCCGGCTATCCAGAAGGGTATCGAAGAGCAGATGAAGAACGGCGTTGTCGCCGGCTATCCGCTGATCGGCCTGAAGGCTACCGTGTTTGATGGTTCCTACCACGACGTCGACTCCAACGAGATGGCGTTCAAGGTGGCAGCCTCCATGGCGACCAAGCAGCTGGCCTCCAAAGGCGGCGGTGTTGTGCTTGAGCCGATCATGAAGGTTGAAGTAGTAACCCCAGAGGACTACATGGGTGACGTGATGGGTGACCTGAACCGTCGTCGTGGTCTGATCCAGGGTATGGAAGACTCGGTCTCCGGCAAGGTAATCCGCGCTGAAGTGCCGCTGGGTGAAATGTTCGGTTATGCGACCGACGTTCGTTCCATGTCTCAGGGTCGCGCGAGCTACTCCATGGAATTCTCCAAGTACTCCGAAGCTCCGTCGAACATCGTCGAAGCACTCGTTAAAAAACAAGGCTAATCCAGCCCTTTAGGCAAGAGGTTCACTGTCGTGGCTAAAGAAAAATTTGATCGTTCCCTTCCGCACGTCAACGTTGGCACCATCGGTCACGTTGACCACGGTAAAACCACTCTGACCGCAGCTCTGACTCGCGTCTGCTCCGAAGTTTTCGGTTCGGCCGTCGTTGAATTCGACAAGATCGACAGCGCTCCAGAAGAGAAAGCTCGCGGTATCACCATCAACACCGCACACGTCGAGTACAACTCGAACATTCGTCACTACGCTCACGTTGACTGCCCAGGTCACGCTGACTACGTGAAGAACATGATCACCGGTGCTGCCCAGATGGACGGCGCGATCCTGGTTTGCTCGGCCGCCGATGGTCCGATGCCACAAACCCGTGAGCACATCCTGCTGTCCCGTCAGGTTGGCGTTCCGTACATCGTGGTCTTCCTGAACAAGGCTGACCTGGTTGACGACGCTGAGCTGCTGGAACTGGTCGAGATGGAAGTTCGCGACCTGCTGTCCACCTACGACTTCCCAGGCGACGACACTCCGATCATCATCGGTTCCGCTCGTATGGCCCTGGAAGGCAAAGACGACAACGAAATGGGCACTACCGCTGTCAAGAAGCTGGTAGAGACTCTGGATGCCTACATCCCTGAGCCAGTTCGTGCTGTTGACCAGCCGTTCCTGATGCCAATCGAAGACGTATTCTCGATCTCGGGTCGTGGTACCGTTGTTACCGGTCGTATCGAGCGTGGTATCGTCCGCGTTCAAGACGCCCTGGAAATCGTTGGTCTGCGTGACACCGCTACCACCACCTGCACCGGCGTTGAGATGTTCCGCAAGCTGCTGGACGAAGGTCG
>NZ_JALRNG020000066.1:0-17037 GCF_030272875.2 Pseudomonas sp. BJa5 | reverse complement strand
TGCTGATAATCTTTGTGACTATCAGTCTGATTTCACAAGCACCCACACGAATTGCTTGATTCGATTGTTAAAGAGCGGTTGGCGAAGCGTTTCGCTTCAGCCGAGGCGCGCATTCTACGCTTTCCTCATTCTCTGTCAAGCGTTAATTTTGAATTCTTTTACTAGAAAGCCGTTCAAATTCAACCGCTTGACTCGCTGCGATCTCTCGTCAGCGGGAGGCGAATTCTACAGCGTTTAAAGTCGCTGTCAACCACCTTTTCACCGCCGCCGATCTTGCGATCGAAGCCCTTCCGGTACTACCTGAAACATTCAACTCGTTGATTCTCAATGAGTTTTCCGTTTCGACTGCGCCGGAAGTGGGGCGAATTATAGAGAGATTAAATCGAGCGTCAAGCACTTATTCAGGCTTTTGATGCAGACACGGTTTTTCGACTGGATAACCGCGGAATCCGCTGTGCCAGCAGTGGAATTCGCAAGGCCAGGAGCAACACGCCAATAACCGCATAAATCGACCATTCCTTGAGGTCTGCCCGCACCACCCAG
This sequence comes from Pseudomonas sp. BJa5, assembly GCF_030272875.2. Lineage (NCBI taxonomy): Bacteria > Pseudomonadati > Pseudomonadota > Gammaproteobacteria > Pseudomonadales > Pseudomonadaceae > Pseudomonas > Pseudomonas sp. BJa5. The sequence continues at coordinate 16,494 of NZ_JALRNG020000066.1, read as the reverse complement.
AGAAAGTGCAGCAAGCCCAGGGCGAGAATCGCATAGACCAACTTGTGCAGTTTCTTCCAGCGTGCCCCCAAGCGACGCTGGCTATATCGGTTGGACGTCACCGCCAGCGCCAGCAAACCGGTCAGCCCCAGGGCGCCGACGATGATGTAGGGCCGCTTGCTCAACTCCACGCCCAACTGCCCCCAATCCAGGCCGAGGACGAAGACCATGTAGGCCGTCATGTGCATCACTATATAAGCAAAGCACCACAACCCCAGCTGCCGACGCGAGACGACCCACCCTGCCCAGCCGGTCAGGCGCTGCAGCGGCGTCATGCTCAAGGTGATGAGCAGGAAGATCAGCCCACCCAACCCCAGGCGATCGACCAGGATCTTGCCCGGATCCGGACCCAGTGCATTCATGGCCGCTTCATACAGCCACCACAAGGGCCAGATGCTGGCCAGGATAAAGATGCCGAGACGAAACAGTGGATAGCGCATCAATAATTCTTCCGCAGATCAAGGCCGCTGTATAACCCCGCCACTTCTTCGGCGTAGCCGTTGAACATCTGGGTCGGCCGCACGTTGGGGCTGAACAGCCCGCTGGGCAAGCGCCGCTCACGCGCCTGGGTCCAGCGCGGGTGATCGACCTCGGGATTGACGTTGGCATAGAAGCCATACTCTTCCGGCGCGATGGACTGCCAGGTGGTGTGCGGCTGCTCGGCCACCAGGCTGATGCGCACGATCGACTTGATGCTCTTGAAACCGTACTTCCACGGCACCACCAGCCGCAATGGCGCACCGTTCTGGTTGGGCAGCTCCCGCCCGTACATCCCCACCGCCAGAATCGCCAGCGGGTTCATTGCCTCGTCCAGGCGCAAGCCTTCTACATAGGGCCAGTCGATCAAGGCAAAACTGGAGCGCTGCCCAGGCATGCTCTTGGGATCCTGCAGGGTTTCGAAGCGAATGTAGCGGGCCTTCGACGTCGGCTCCACCTGCTTGAGGACAGCCGCCAGGGGAAATCCGAGCCAGGGAATGACCATCGACCAGGCTTCGACACAGCGCAACCGGTAGATGCGCTCCTCGAGCTGGTAGGGTTTGACGAAGTCCTCCAGCGCGTAGCGGCCGGGCTTGCCCACCTCGCCGTCGACCACCAGCGTCCAGGGCGCGGTCTTCAGGCTGCCGGCATTCGCCGCCGGATCACCCTTGTCGGCACCGAACTCATAGAAGTTGTTGTAGTGGGTGGCGTCCTTGAACGGCGTGATCGCCTCCCCCGGCGCCGTCACGGCCTGCCAGCGGGTGGCCGCGAGCTTGTCGGTGAACCAGGCCGGATTGGCGCCCGCCTCGACATCCGCATAGCGCGACATGTCGGCTGCACCGGCCCAGCCCGGCAAGGCCGAGACCGCAAGCGCAGCCGCAGAGCCACCGAGCAGCGCTCGACGCGAGAGGTACAGGGATTCGGGGGTGACGTCCGATTCGTGGCAATCGGAGGCTTTGGACAGCTTGATAAGCATGGTGGCTCCGTAGAACTGGAGGACTGATGCACCAGTAGACTACGGAGCCTGAGCGAAATTACATCACTCGATGTTTTTCCGCCGCCGCATGCGCAGCAGGTACTGCACCGGGCCGGAGGCCGCGTAACCGAGGAACACCAGCAGCAGGATGCGCGGTGGATCACTGAAGACTACCGCGAACACCAGCACCACCGCGAGGATCGCTACGAACGGTACGCGACCCTTGAGGTCCAGCTCCTTGAAGCTGTTGTACTTGATGTTGCTGACCATCAGCATGCCCGCCGCAGCGACCAGCAGCGCCACCAGGAACGACAGCTTGGAACCCTGGATGCCGTAATCGCTGAAGGCCCAGACCGTGCCGGCCACCACACCGGCAGCTGCCGGACTGGCCAGACCGATGAAGTAACGCTTGTCGGCCTTGCCGACCTGGGTATTGAAACGTGCCAGACGCAGGGCAGCGCCAGCGACATAGATGAAAGCAACCATCCAGCCGACCTTGCCCATGTCACCCAGGGCCCAGCCGAAGGCCAGCAGCGCAGGGGCAACGCCGAAGGCGACCATGTCGGACAGCGAGTCGTACTCGGCACCGAAGGCGCTCTGGGTGTTGGTCATGCGTGCCACACGACCATCGAGGCCGTCGAGGACCATGGCGACGAAAATGGCGATGGCGGCAATGGCGAAGTACTTGCTCGCTTCGCGAGGATCGCCAGCGTTCAGGGCCGCCTGGGCGCTCATGGAGTTGATGATGGAATAGAAACCGGCGAACAGGTTCGCGGTGGTGAACAGGTTGGGCAACAGATAGATACCGCGATGCCGAACCTTGCGTCCTTCGGCGTCATGCCCTTCTTCAACATGCTCATCGATCGGTAGCAGGCTTTCGGCGTCAGAGACCTTGTTCGGCTCTTCGGGACGTTCGCTCATTGACATTACCTTGCAACGGTGTGGAAAAGATTCGACAGGGGTCTGCGACGAGGGTTCGCCGGCAGACGATGAAGCTTTATACCAGAAGCTGACCGGCTAAACGAAAAAACCCTGCAGTAGCGGGCTTACCCCACCCAAGATAGTTGCTTGCGCATCCCAGCCACAAAAAAACGCGGCCGAGGCCGCGTTTTTTTATCGCATCAGGACCAAATCAGTTCTTGGTCTTGTCGACGATCTTGTTAGCCGAGATCCAAGGCATCATCGAGCGCAGTTGCTCACCGATGATTTCGATGCCGTGAGCGGCGTTGTTACGACGCTTGGCGGTCATCGATGGGTAGCCGGTGGCGCCTTCGCTGATGAACATCTTGGCGTACTCGCCGTCCTGGATGCGCTTCAGAGCGTTGCGCATGGCCTGGCGGGATTCGGCGTTGATGACTTCAGGGCCGGTCACGTACTCGCCGTATTCGGCGTTGTTGGAGATCGAGTAGTTCATGTTGGCGATACCGCCTTCGTACATGAGGTCAACGATCAGCTTCAGTTCGTGCAGGCACTCGAAGTAGGCCATTTCTGGCGCGTAGCCAGCTTCGACCAGGGTTTCGAAACCGGCTTTGACCAGCTCGACGGTACCGCCGCAGAGAACGGCCTGCTCACCGAACAGGTCGGTTTCGGTCTCGTCCTTGAAGGTGGTCTCGATGATGCCGGTACGGCCGCCGCCGACGCCGGCAGCGTAGGACAGAGCGACGTTCTTGGCGTTGCCCGAAGCGTCCTGGTAAACGGCGATCAGATCAGGGATGCCGCCGCCTTTGACGAACTCGGAACGTACGGTGTGACCTGGCGCTTTTGGCGCGATCATGATCACGTCCAGGTCACCGCGTGGCACGACCTGGTTGTAGTGGATGGCGAAACCGTGGGAGAAGGCCAGGGTAGCGCCCTTCTTGATGTTCGGCTCGATTTCGTTCTTGTACAGCTGGCCTTGGAACTCGTCCGGGGTCAGGATCATGACCAGGTCGGCAGCAGCGACAGCGGAAGCCACGTCAGCCACTTTCAGGCCGTGGGCTTCGGCTTTGGCAACGGTAGCCGAGCCTTTACGCAGACCGACCGTGACATCCACACCGGAGTCTTTCAGGTTGCACGCCTGAGCGTGGCCCTGGGAGCCGTAACCGATGATGGCAACTTTCTTGCCCTGGATGATCGAAAGGTCGCAGTCTTTGTCGTAGAAAACTTTCATGAACTTACCCCTGTTATCTCGGCCTGTTGAGGCCATCGCTAATTTTTTGATTTAGATGCTGAGTACTTTGTCGCCACGGGCAATGCCGGTGACGCCACTGCGTACTGTTTCGAGAATGGACGCGGTACCGATAGCCTGAATGAAACTGTCAAGCTTGTCGCTGGCACCCGTCAGCTGGACGGTGTAGACGCTGCTGCTGACATCGACGATCTGCCCACGATAGATATCGGTGGTGCGTTTGATCTCGGCACGCTGTGCGCCCGTGGCCTTGACCTTGACCAGCATCAGTTCACGTTCGATATGCGCGCTTTCCGAGAGGTCGACCAGCTTGACGACTTCAACCAGCTTGTTCAGGTTTTTGGTGATCTGCTCGATCACCTCATCATGACCGACCGTGGTCAACGTCAGACGCGACAGGGTCGGGTCTTCGGTCGGCGCTACGGTCAGGCTTTCGATGTTGTAGTTACGCTGCGAGAACAGACCGACCACGCGAGACAAGGCACCGGGTTCGTTTTCCAACAGCAGGGAAATAATGTGCCGCATGATTAGGTACGCTCCGTCTTGCTCAGCCACATGTCGCGCATGGAACCGTCTTTGATCTGCATCGGGTAGACGTGCTCGCTGTTGTCGACCTGGATGTCGATGAACACCAGGCGGTCTTTCATGGCGAACGCTTCCTCGAGCTTGGGCTTGAGGTCCTTCAGGCTGGTGATGCGAATGCCTACGTGACCATAGGCTTCGGCCAGCTTGACGAAGTCAGGCAGCGATTCCATATAGGAATGCGAGTGACGGCTGTTGTAGGACATGTCCTGCCACTGGCGGACCATACCCAATACACCGTTGTTCAGGTTGACGATCTTCACCGGCAGGTCGTACTGCAGGCAGGTCGACAGCTCCTGGATGTTCATCTGGATACTGCCCTCACCGGTGACACAGGCAACGTCCTGGTCCGGGAAGTTCAGCTTGATGCCCATGGCCGCCGGGAAACCGAAGCCCATGGTGCCCAGGCCACCGGAGTTGATCCAGCGATTGGGCTTGTTGAAGCGGTAGTACTGCGCCGCGAACATCTGGTGCTGGCCGACATCGGAGGTGACGAAGGCGTCGCCCTTGGTCACTTCGCACAGGGTCTCGATCACGGTCTGTGGCTTGATCACGTTACCGTCGCCCTTGTCGTACGGGAACATCTCGCGGCCACCGCGCCATTCTTCGATCTGCTTCCACCAGGCATCCATCGCAGCTTTTTCCGGCTGTTCGCCGATTTCGCGCAAGGTGGCGAGCATTTCGGTCAGGACGCTGTCGACCGGACCTACGATCGGTACGTCGGCCTTGATGGTCTTGGAGATCGAGGCCGGGTCGATGTCGATGTGGATGACCTTGGCGTTCGGGCAGAACTTGGCCGGGCCGTTGACCACGCGGTCGTCAAAACGCGCGCCGACCGCGAAGATCACATCGGCATGGTGCATGGCCAGGTTGGCGGTGTAGCTGCCGTGCATGCCGAGCATGCCGAGGAACTGGCGATCGGTACCCGGATAGCCACCCAGGCCCATCAGGGTATTGGTGACCGGCAGGTTGAGCATCTGGGCGATTTCGGTCAGGGCTGCGGAGCCACCGCCGAGGATCACACCACCACCGGCGTAGACCACTGGACGCTTGGCGGCCAGGAGCATCTCGGCAGCCTTGCGGATCTGGCCCGAGTGACCACGTACGGCCGGGCTGTAGGAACGCATCTTGACCTTTTTGGGGTAGACGTATTCGAACTTTTCCGCCGGGTTGGTCATGTCTTTCGGGATATCGACCACGACAGGACCAGGACGGCCGGATTGCGCCAGATAGAAAGCTTTTTTCAGGACTTCCGGGATTTCCGAAGCATGTTTGATCATGAAGCTGTGTTTCACGATCGGCCGGGAAATACCGATCATGTCGGTTTCCTGGAAGGCATCGGTACCGACCATGGTGCTGGGCACCTGACCGGAGAGAATGACCATTGGAATGGAGTCCATGTACGCGGTGGCAATGCCGGTGATGGCATTGGTCGCGCCAGGACCGGAGGTCACCAGTACCACGCCGGCCTTGCCGGTGGCACGGGCGTAACCGTCCGCCATATGGGTAGCGGCCTGCTCATGGCGAACCAGGATGTGACTGACTTCCGGTTCCTTGAACAAGGCATCGTAAACATGCAGGAGAGCACCACCAGGGTACCCGTAGATGTGCTTAACGCCTTCGTCACGCAAAAAGCGGACGACCATCTCAGCGCCAGATAAAAGCTCCACGTTGTTCACCTCTAAAACGCCAGAATACCGCCCACGGTGGACGGGTCTTAATAGGTTTACTGCCAAGCAGAGCATGAGCGACGGAATCGCCACTACGTCAGCACTGACTGAGCAAGTATTGGGAGCGCCCCAAAGTGTTGCGGGGTCTTCCCACCCAGCGCGAGGTAACGCGTTGCGGGGTGTAACAGGTCGGCGCGGGTGTGCGCCTCATGATCTGCTTAGCGGGTCTGCTTCTGGCAGTCCCTCTACAGCGGAATCTGGATTCTTCTGATTCGGCGCGCACAAGTCAAGAAAAATTATTGCCAATTTCGCGCAAGGACGACCAACCGCCACCACGAATCATAGTAGCAGCAGCAGAAAAACGAAGAATACAAACAAAAAGAGCCACAATCTGTGGCTCCAAGGGAGAAAAGAGGGAAATTCAGGCTGATGGACTGATCAATTGGTCAAACTCTGCCAGCAGCCTGCGTAGCTCGCGACTTTCCTCCGGGCGATCGACGTATACCGTTTCAGCCATGACCAGGATGCCGGAGGCATTGGGCAGCGGCAGGCCCTTCTCGAGAATCTCTTTCATCTTCGGCAGGAAGATCCACTGCAGCCACTGATCGAAGTTCATACTGTCGACGGCAAAGGGCACGGTGCTGGCGAGCGCTTCGGCACTCGGCGCCGTGTCGCTCCACCAGCCCTGCACGTGCAGCTCACGCTCGATCAGCAGCAAGTGATCGGCGATTTCCAGGATGCGCGGGTCCATCACAGGTTGACCTGGGCTTTCTGCCGCGCCAGTGCCGCACCGGCGGAGTCGCCTTGCTTGTCGCGGGCCTGGGCGATGATGCCCCACAGGCCTGCCTGCAGGTCAGGACGGCCGTTGGCATAGGTCAGGGCACGCCGGGCGAGCTGCTCGGACTGGGCGGCATCACCCTGGGCCAGGCGCACCTGGGCCAGGCGGTAGAGCACCTGCGGCTCGCGCGGGGCGATGCGTTGGGCACGCTCCAGGCTCGACGAGGCGCCGTTGTAATCGCCACTGCCCTGCTGTTGCTGGGCGGTGGTCAGCAGTGCCAGCACCGGGCCGTCGAGCTGCTCGTCGGCCGACAGGCCACCCGTGCCGGCCGCGCTGCGCGGGATGCCGGTGGGCGCGCTCGAGGTGCTGCTCGGCATGGTGTAATTGCCGTTATTCACCGGATTCACCGGCGCACTTTCAAACGGTGCCGAGCTGGTCGGACCCGGGGTGATCGGACCGGTGCTGATCGGCGCCGCGCCGGTCGAGGCCGGGAAGGTCTGGATCGGTGCCGCGCCCGCCCCTTGCGGGACCATCACGGTCACACCGGAATCCTGAGGCACCGCCTGGGCCTGGCGCGTGCCGGTGTTGACGCCAGCACCGCGATTGGCCGTGACCCGTTCGCTGTTGGACACGCGGGTACTCGAGTCGACCACAGGGATTGAGCCACGCTGTACGCTGGCGCAACCGTTGAGCAAAGCCAGTGCCGTCACGGCAGGAATCCACCACTTGTTCACTTCACACCCTCTTGCCTAGTGCTTAATTCATCCAGCCCCTGACCCAGTCCATCACGGACTCGGCGGGGTCCTGCGTGCCGCCACAGGCGGCGCCGGCAGGCGGTTCACTGCCTCGAATATACGGCATCTGTACCGCACCCGGGCAACTGCCGTCAGAGCCCTGCCCGGTGTGCGGATCGACCCAGGCCTGGACCACGTTGTCCGGCTGCGGCATGTCCAGCGGCAGCGGGTCGGCCTTGCGCATGAAACTGGTCCATACCTGCAAGGCACCGGTGGCACCGGTGAACGGCGTCTTGCCGTTGTCGTCCCGGCCCAGCCAGACCACCGCCAGCAAATCCTGGCTGAAGCCGGCGAACCAGCTGTCGCGCGAATCGTTACTGGTACCGGTCTTGCCGGCCAGGTTCAGGGAGCTAGGCAGCACGCTGTAGACCGAACGCCCGGTACCCTCGCGCATGACCCGCTGCATGGCGTTCTGTACCAGATAGATGGCCCCCGGATCGAAGGTCTGCTGGATCTGGAACGGATAACGCTTGAGCGGCTCGCCCTCGGCGGTCAGCACGCTGCGGATGCCGCGCATCGGCGTGTTGAAACCACCGTTGGCCAGGGTCTGGTACATGGTCGCTACCTGCATCGGCGACATCCCGCCGGCACCCAGCAGCATCGACGGGAACGCCGGCCAGTCGACGTTCACACCCAGGCGTCCAATGGTTTTGATTACATTGGGTACGCCCAGTTCCAGGCCGAGCTTGGCCGTCGACAGGTTGTAGGAATTGGCCAGGCCCTGGTACAGGTAAATGGTGCCGTGGGAGCGGCGATCGTAGTTCTGTGGCCGCCACACCTGGCCATCGCCCCCCTTGACCGCAAACGGCTCATCCTGCACCCAGCTGGTCAGGGTGTACTTGCTGGGCTTTTCCAGGGCGGTCAGGTAGACCGCCGGCTTGACCAGCGAGCCGATCGGTCGCACGGCATCGATGGCCCGGTTGAAACCGGCGAAGCCCGCCTGGCGACTGCCGATCAGCGCTTGCACTTCACCGGTTTCCGGGTTGGTGACCACCATTGCCGCTTCGACCTCATCGGCACCCTTGCGACCACCCAGGCGCTTGAACGTCTCGGCCATGGCTGCTTCGGACTTCATCTGCAGGATCGGGTCGAAGCTGGTGAAGATGCGCAGGCCTTCTTCGGTCAAGTCTTCGTCGCGGTAGTCCTGGCGCAGCTGACGCTTGACCAGGTCGAGGAAGCCGGGGAACGAGCTGTCGGCCAGGCTGCCACGCTTGGTCACGCCCAGCGGCATTTTCTTCGCCGCGGCAACCGCCTCCGGCGTGGCGACGCCCTGCTCGGCCAGCAGGTCGAGCACCAGGTTACGCCGCACGGTGGCGCGCTCCGGGTAACGACGCGGGTTGTAGTAGGACGGCCCCTTGACCATGCCTACCAGCAGGGCCACCTGATGCAGCTTCAGTTCCGACAGCGGCTGGCTGAAGAAGAACTGGCTGGCCAGGCCGAAACCATGCACTGCACGCTGGCCATCCTGACCGACGAAGACTTCGTTGAGGTAGGCCTCGAGGATCTCGCGCTTGTCGTAATGCAGCTCCAGCAGCACCGCCATCATGGCTTCGGTGAGCTTGCGGCTGAGGCTGCGCTCGTTGGTCAGGTAGAAGTTCTTCACCAGCTGCTGGGTCAGGGTACTGCCACCCTGGCGCATGGCGCCCGAAGAGGTGTTGACCCAGACCGCACGGGCGATGGACTTGGGCGATACGCCAAAGTGGTTATAGAAGTCGCGGTCTTCCACGGCGACCAGGGTTTCCAGCAGGTAGGGCGGCACCTGGTCGAGCTTGATCAGGATGCGGTCTTCCAGGTTCTTGGGGTACAGGCCGCCGATCAGCAGGGGTTCCAGGCGCACCACATCGAGCTTGCCGCCATTGGCCCCGCTCAGGCCCGCCACATAGTCACCGGAGAAGCGCACACGCACCGCCTGCGCCTGCTCCATGCCTTCATAGAACTGGAAACCACGGGTATTGAGGTCGACCGTGTTGCCATTGACCGAGGCCGCGCCCGGTCCGTTGGCAACGCTTTCGCGGCGATAGCCCAGGGCATCGAGCTCGATCAAAAAGTCGTTCTTGCTCAGCTTCTGGCCGACGAACAGCTCCAGCGGCCGGGCGTAGACCTTGGCCGGAATGGTCCAGCGCTTGCCGGAGAACTTCTCCTGGACCACGGCATCGAGGTAAATGGCGAAGCCGGCCAGCACCACCAGGCCGACCAGGCTGAGCTTGATGGCCCAGCCAAGCCAGGCGCCAGAGCGGCCGGACGGGCGTTTGTTCGGGGTGCGGGGGGATCGGGTACGAGTCATGGCGGCGGATTATACGCACTTTATCGATCATCGACAGGCGCCCTCCGGCGGTTTGCAGCCGCGTCGCTTGCCGCCATAATGGCCGATTCGAAACTATGCCCCAGAAGGATCGCCCGTGAGCCAAGCCTTGATCACCGCGCTGCAGAACCCCGCCCTGTTCCCTCACCCGGTGAAGGCGTTTCAACTCATCGAGACGCATATCTCCTGGGTCCTGCTGACCGGCGAATTCGCCTACAAGATCAAGAAACCGATGAACTTCGGCTTCCTCGACTTTACCGAACTGTCCCAGCGTGGGCATTTCTGCGCCGAAGAGCTGCGCCTGAACCAGCGCCTGACCGACGGCTTGTACCTGGAGGTGCTGCCGATCACCGGTACTGCCGACGCGCCACAACTGGGCGGCGACGGCGAGCCGATCGAATACGCGCTGAAAATGCGCCAGTTCCCGCAGAACCAGATGCTCAGCACCTTGCAGGCCAACGGCGAGCTGACCGCCGAGCATATCGACCAGATGGCCCGCCAGATCGCCAGCTTTCACTTGCAGGCACCCAAGGTCCCGATGGAGAACCCGCTGGGCAACCCGGACAGCGTCATGGCGCCGGTGGAGCAGAACTTCGAGCAAATCCGTCCGTTCCTCTCCGACAAGGCCGACCTGCAGCAACTCGATGCCCTGCAAGCCTGGGCCCAGACCAGCTTCAAACGCCTGCACGGCCTGCTCGAAGCCCGCAAGGCCGAAGGTTTCATCCGCGAGTGCCACGGTGACATCCACCTGGGCAACGCCACCCTGATCGACGGCAAGGTGGTGATCTTCGACTGCATCGAGTTCAACGAACCCTTCCGCATGACCGACGTCTACGCCGACGCCGCTTTCCTGGCCATGGACCTGGAAGACCGCGGCCTGAAGTCCCTGTCGCGCCGTTTCGTCAGCCAGTACCTGGAACTGACCGGCGACTACGCGGGCCTGGAACTGCTGAATTTCTACAAGGCCTACCGCGCCCTGGTACGGGCCAAGGTCGCCCTGTTCAGCATGCCGGCCAACGCCGATGCCGTGCAGCGTGCCACTACCCTGCGCACCTACCGCAACTACGCCAACCTGGCCGAAAGCTACAGCGCCATCCCCTCGCACTTCCTGGCCATTACCCATGGTGTGTCCGCCGTAGGCAAAAGCCATGTGGCCATGCGCCTGGTCGAAGCCCTGGGCGCCATCCGCCTGCGCTCGGACGTGGAACGCAAGCGCCTGTTCGGTGAGCAGCAAGCCGCCGCTGCCGGTCAGCTGGAGCAAGGCATCTACACCCAGGACGCCAGCCAGGCCACCTATGCCCGCCTGCACGAACTGGCCGGGGTCATCCTGCGCGCCGGCTTCCCGGTGGTGATCGATGCGACCTACCTCAAGCAGGCCCAGCGCCAGGTCGCTGCCAGCATCGCCGGCGAGACAGGCGTGCCCTTCCTGATCCTCGACTGCCACGCACCGGATGCGGTCATCGCCAACTGGCTGGCGCAGCGCCAGGCTGACCAGAACGATCCGTCGGATGCGACCCAGGAAGTGATCAAGGTCCAGCAGGCCAGCCGCGAGCCGCTCAGCGCCGAAGAAAAGCTGCAGAGCAAGCAGGTGAAAACCAACGAAAGTGGCAGCCTGGACCAATTGGTCGAGCAGATCCGCAAGCGCCTGCCGAAGCACTGATCACCCGGGACGTGATGCAGTCGACACTTCCCGCCTGAACCCGGACGCCTCCACCATGATGGCACTATAGTGTCATCATGGATCTCACAGGGAGGCGCCTTCATGAATCAGCCACGGCAACTGGACAGCGCCCTGTATGCGCTGGTGCATGACGAGCAGATCGCCAACTTCAACCGCGAACGCCCCAAGGACACTGTCATCGATTTTCGTGGCGGGGATTTTCGCGGTCTCGACCTGCGCGACCTGGACACCACCGGCATCGATTTCACCGGCGCCTACTTTCGCGCCGCCGACCTGCGCGGCCTCGACCTGCGTGACAATGGACTGGAAGGCGCAAGCCTGGCCCATGCACAGATTTCCGGCACCTGGTTCCCCTGCGAACTGAGCGCCGACGAGATCCTCATGTCGGTCAATTTCGGCACGCGCCTGCGCTATCGCACGCGCTGATCACCCCGGGCCAAGCCCCGCCCGCCGGGGCCTGGCGGGTGGTTCGCGGCTACCCGTCGGCACCCGATGGCAAAACGCCGCGTATTTCCCAAGTGCCGCTACACTGCTCATTGACCTGCCAGCGATTCCTTACTCAGACCGTTCAGCCGTCGCAAGGAGGCTTGATGAACGATGAACTCCAGCATCTGAAAAACCTTGGCAAGACTTCTGCGCAGTGGCTGCATGCGGTCGGCATCCACAGTGCTTCAGACCTGCGTCGCCTGGGGGCCGTGAACGCCTACCAGGCGGTGCGCACCCGGGGCTTTCGGGCCTCCAAGGTGCTGCTGTACGCCATCGAAGGCGCGCTGCTCGACATGCACTGGAATGACATCCCCCCTGAGCGCAAGGAAGCGCTCAACCAGCAACTGGATGCCAAGACCCTGCGCAAAAATAATTGAAATTAACGTGTCACGGTGATTGACACCGTAATGAGAATCGTTATGATTATCACAACTGGTCGCGAGACTGGTTGGGTAAGCTGAAAGTCCCTGGTTCGGACGCTCAGATTATCTCCTCATCAGGCTAATCACGGTTATTGACCCGGCTCATTGCCGGGTCTTTTTTTACCTGGCGTTTTTGTCCCCGGGTGGTATAAAACGCTCGACAAGGCTTTTGCGCCCGTTTGATTCCTGCTTCTATTTTGGATGTCAGGCTGATGCTGCGACTTCCGGTAACCATTCACCATGCACTTTCTTTGTTCACCCGAGCAACTGGCTGAAGGCCACAGCCGAGGCTTCACGGTCGGGGAGACCGCGCTGTTCGCCGTACGCCGCGCCGGCAAGGTCTACCTGTACCGCAACCGCTGCCCCCATCGCGGCATTGCCTTGAACTGGGAGCCCGACCAGTTCCTCGACGACAGCGCCAGCCTGATCAGCTGTGGCCGACACGGCGCGCTGTTTCTGATCGAATCCGGCGAATGCGTGGCCGGCCCTTGCGAAGGTGAACAGCTGACGGCCCTGGAGTGCCGGGAAGACGCCCAGGGCATCTGGCTCATCCGTTGAGCAACACCGGCAGGGGCCTGTCGATGTAGATCTGCTCGGCATCGATGCGCGTGCCATAGGCCAGCACCTCGACGCCCTCGGCAACGGCCGCACGCAAGGCGCTCGCATAAGCCGCATCGATCTCCTCGGCCGGGCGCACCGCTTCGATTGAACTGAGGTTCACACAGTACAACTGCACCGCCCGCACACCCTGGCGCGCCAGCGCCGCCAGCTCGCGCAAGTGTTTGGCGCCGCGTTGGGTCACCGCATCCGGGAAAGCCGCCACGCTCGAGTCGGTATGCCCCAGGGTCACGCTCTTGACCTCGACATAGGCCGGCCCCTGGGGGTAGTCCAGGCGAAAGTCCACGCGGCTGCGCTCCTCGCCATAGGGCACTTCGCGCTTGAGCCCGGTAAACCCGGCCAGCTCGGTAATGACACCAGCGTGCAGGGCCTCCTCGACCAGGGCATTGGCTCGCCCGGTGTTCACACAGGCCAACCGCCCCTGGGGGGTTTCGCTGATTTCCCAGGTGCCCGGCAACTTGCGCTTGGGATCGCTGGATCGGCTGAACCAGACCTGCCCGCCTTCGACCATGCAATTGAACATCGAGCCGGTATTGGGGCAGTGAATGGTGATCTGCTCACCGCTGGCCAGCTCGATGTCGGCCAGGAAGCGCTTGTAACGGCGCAGCAGGCGCGCGCTTTCGAGTTCAGGAGAAAAACGCATCAGCCTTGCCAGCTCCGCAGGCCCCGGGCAATTCGCTCGACCGCTTCCTGCAGGCGCGGCAGGCTCTGGGTGTAGGCAAAACGCACATGATGGCCAGCCTGGTGGCGACCAAAATCCAGCCCGGGCGTGAAGGCGACATGCTCGGTTTCCAGGAAATGCCGGCAGAAGGCGAAGGCATCGCCGCCAAAGGCGCTGATATCGGCGTACAGGTAGAACGCCCCCTGCGGCTCCACGGCGATACGGAAGCCCAGCTCGCGCAAGGCAGGCAAGAGGAAGTCGCGACGCAGGGCGAACTCGGCCCGGCGCTCCTCGAGGATGGCCAGGGTCTGCGGCTGGAAGCAGGCCAGCGCGGCATGCTGGGCCACACTCGGGGCACTGATGTAGAGGTTCTGCGCCAGCTTCTCCAGATCGCCCACCGCTGCGGGCGGTGCCACCAGCCAGCCCAGGCGCCAACCGGTCATGCCGAAATACTTGGAAAAGCTATTGAGGACAAAGGCCTCGTCATCGACCTCCAGCACGCTGGGGGCGTCCATGCCGTAGGTCAGGCCGTGGTAGATCTCGTCGACCACCAGGTGCCCGTTGTGGGCACGGGTGGCTGCGGACAGGCTACTCAGCTCGCTGCGATCGAGCACGGTGCCGGTCGGGTTGGCCGGCGACGCCACCAGGGCGCCGACGCTGTCCTGGTCCCAGTAACGCTCAACTAGGTCGGCGGTCAGCTGGTAATTGACCTCGGGGCCCACCGGCACCAGTTGCGCGCCACCTTCGACCAGGCGCAGGAAGTGCCGGTTGCACGGGTAGCCCGGGTCGGCCAGCAGCCAGTGCTTGCCCGGGTCTACCAGCAGGCTGCTGGCCAGCAGCAAGGCGCCGGAACCACCCGGGGTGATGAGGATGCGTTGCGGGTCGATGTCCAGCCCGTAGCGCTGCTGGTAGAAGCCGGCAATCGCCTCACGCAGCGCCGGCAGGCCTCGCGCGGCGGTGTAACGGGTGTGCCCGGCGGCCAGCGCGGCCTGGCCGGCTTCGACGATCGGTGCGGCGGTGGTGAAGTCCGGCTCGCCGATTTCCAGGTGAATCACGTCGCAACCGCTGGCTTGCAGCTCATTGGCACGGGCCAGCAGGGCCATGACGTGGAAGGGTTCTATGGCGCGGCTGCGCGCACTGTAGGACTGGGCCATCAGCCTTCTCTCAAATGGGTCTAGACTATTGATTCTACCTGCGTACCGAAGCGAACGTGTGGCTAAACCTGCGGTCAACTACGAAGACACCCGGGAGTAGCGCGCCCCGATTCGATCTGGTAAGTTCGGCGGCTCGCAGTCGCAGGGCCGGCGGGCGCCGGAGATGGAGCAGCCTGCGCAATGGATTAGAAGAGTGAGAGGCGGTCTATTCATGTCCACCCTAGAAAAGCAAAAAGCTGTTCAGACCATGTACGGTGTCGAGCCCTATCAGGAATCCAAGGGCGAGGAGTACATGGGCGAGCCCATGCGCAAGCACTTCGTCAAACTTCTCGGCGCGTGGAAGCAAGAGCTGATGACAAGTGTGGACCGCACTGTGGACCACATGAAGGATGAAGCAGCCAACTTCCCGGATCCCGCGGACCGCGCCAGCCAGGAAGAGGAATTCGCCCTGGAGCTGCGTAACCGTGATCGCGAACGCAAGCTGATCAAGAAGATCGACAAGACCCTGCAGAAGATTCAGGACGAAGAGTACGGCTGGTGCGACGCCTGCGGCGTAGAGATCGGCCTGCGTCGTCTTGAGGCCCGTCCGACCGCCGACCTGTGCTTCGACTGCAAGGAGTTGGCGGAGAAGAAGGAAAAGACCGTCGGCAAAGGCTGATACTTGACCGACCTCAACGGGGCGCCACAGGCGCCCCGTTTCGTTTGTGCCCCTCTGACTCTCCGGCGTTGCCATGAACCACAAAAGCTATGTCGGGCGCTTCGCCCCCACTCCAAGCGGTTTCCTGCATTTCGGCTCCCTGGTCGCCGCCCTCGCCTCCTGGCTCGATGCCCGCGCCGTGGGTGGCCAATGGTTGCTGCGCATGGAAGACATCGACCCGCCGCGCGAAGCCCCCGGCGCCCAGGCGGCGATCCTGCATACCCTGGAAAACTATGGCCTGGAATGGGATGGCGAGGTGGTCTATCAAAGCCTGCGCCATGAAGCCTACGACGAGGTGATCGAGCGCCTGTTCCGCCAGGGCCTGGCCTACGCCTGCACCTGTTCGCGCAAGCAACTTGAAGGTTACAACGGCATCTACCCGGGCCTGTGCCGCAATCTCGGACACGCCCGCGACGAGGGTGCCATCCGCCTGCGCGTGCCGGAGCTGACCTACCGCTTCGAGGATCGGGTCCAGGGCCTGTTCGAGCAACACCTGGGACGCGAGGTCGGTGATTTCGTCATTCGCCGCCGCGACCGGCTCTATGCCTACCAACTGGCCGTGGTGCTGGACGACGCCTGGCAAGGGGTGACCGATATCGTGCGTGGCGCCGACCTGCTGGATAACACGCCACGCCAGCTCTACCTGCAGGAATTACTCGGCCTGTCGCAGCCGCGCTACCTGCATGTGCCGCTGATCACCCAGCCCGATGGCCACAAGCTGGGCAAGAGCTACCGTTCCGCGCCGCTGCCCACCGAGCAGGCCACACCGCTGCTGCTGCGTGCCCTGCGTGCCCTGGGCCAGACGACGGATACAGCGATGGAACAGGCACGCCCGACCGAAGTGCTGGCGCACGCCGCCAGGCACTGGAATCCCGAGGCCATTCCCCGGCGCCGGAGCGTGCCTGAAGCGGACCTCCACTGAACGCCGGTAGGAGCGGGCTTGCCCCGCGATGCGATGCGGCTGACTGTACGCAATCGCGGGGCAAGCCC
>NZ_JALRNG020000065.1:0-18286 GCF_030272875.2 Pseudomonas sp. BJa5 | reverse complement strand
AGCGGGCTTGCCCCGCGATTGATCGCACCGCCGCATCGCGGGGCAAGCCCGCTCCCACACGCGACAGCAATTTCATTACAGCGGCGAAATCGTCCCCAGCGCCCCAATGCCGATAGCCAGCAACAGAAATCCCACCACGAAAATTGCAAGCTTGGCCATATGTACTCCGAACAGAACAAAAAAAGTGCCTCGTAGGCGCTTCATTGTCGGAGTGTCAGGGTTTTCATAACAGATGCAGGTTGCGCAGAAAAATACAGATCAGATGACAATCGCCCCGCTAGCGGGGCGATTGCATCAGTGACCCGAGGCGTACGGCTTATGCCAGGTCAAAACGGTCCAGGTTCATCACTTTGTGCCAGGCGGCGACGAAGTCCTTGACGAACTTGTCCTTGGCATCGCTGCTGGCATAGACCTCGGCCAGCGCCCGCAGCTGGGCGTGGGAACCGAATACCAGGTCGACCCGGCTACCGGTCCATTTCACTGCACCGGTCTTGCGGTCACGGCCTTCGAAGGTGTCGTTGGCGCTGGAGGTGGGTTTCCACTCCACATTCATGTCCAGCAGGTTGGCGAAGAAGTCGTTGGTCAGTTGCTCCGGACGCTGGGTAAACACGCCATGGCCACTTTGCCCGGCGTTGGCGCCCAGCACCCGCAGGCCACCGATCAGCGCGGTCATTTCCGGCGCGGTCAAGGTCAGCTGTTGCGCCTTGTCGATCAGCAAGGCTTCGGGTCTGACCCTGACCCCGGCCTTGACGAAGTTACGGAAACCGTCGGCCACAGGCTCAAGGAAGCCGAAGGACTCGACATCGGTCTGCGCTTGCGAGGCGTCGGCGCGGCCGGGCGAGAAGGGCACGGTGACGTTGTGCCCCGCGTTCTTCGCGGCCTGCTCCACACCCGCGCAACCGGCCAGCACGATCAGGTCGGCCAGGGAGATTTTCTTGCCGCCACTGTTGAAGTCGTCCTGGATGCGCTCCAGCACGCCCAGCACCTTGGCCAGTTGCGCAGGCTGGTTGGCCTCCCAGTCTTTCTGCGGCGCCAGGCGCAGGCGACCGCCGTTGGCCCCGCCGCGCTTGTCGGAACCGCGAAAGCACGAGGCGGCCGCCCAGGCGGTGGACACCAGTTGCGAAACCGTCAGGCCCGAGGCAAGCACCTTGGCCTTGAGCGCAGCGACATCGGCGTCGCCTACCAGGGCATGGTCGACCTTGGGGATCGGGTCTTGCCAGAGCAGCTCCTCGTTGGGCATTTCCGGGCCGAGGTAGCGTGACAGCGGGCCCATGTCGCGATGGATGAGCTTGTACCAGGCACGGGCGAAGGCGTCGGCCAGTTGCTCGGGGTTGTCCTTGAAGCGCCGGGCGATGGGCTCGTAGATCGGGTCCTGGCGCAGGGCCAGGTCCGAGGTGAGCATGCGCGGTTCCTGTTTTTTCGCAGGGTCGAAGGCGTGGGGAATCTTGCCGGCGCCGGCGCCATTCTTCGGTTTCCACTGCCCGGCACCGGCCGGGCTCTTGGTCAGCTCCCACTCGTAGCCGAACAGGTTCTCCAGGTACTCGTTGCTCCACTTGGTCGGGGTCGAGGTCCAGGTCACTTCCAGGCCGCTGGTGATGGCGTCGGCGCCCTTGCCGCTGCCGAACGTGCTGCGCCAGCCCAGGCCTTGCTCTTCCAGGCCCGCTGCTTCGGGTTCGGGGCCGACATTGTCGGCGGGGCCGGCGCCGTGGGTCTTGCCGAAGGCGTGGCCGCCGGCGATCAGCGCCACGGTCTCTTCATCGTTCATGGCCATGCGGCCGAAGGTGACGCGGATGTCCTGGCCGGAGGAGACCGGATCGGCATTCGCTTCGGGGCCTTCCGGGTTCACGTAGATCAGGCCCATCTGCACGGCGGCCAGCGGGTTTTCCAGATTGCGTTCGGTCGGCGGCGGGGCGTCCGCCGACTTGCCGTAGCGGGTATCGCCGCCCAGCCAGGTGGTTTCCGCGCCCCAGTAGACGTCTTCATCGGGTTCCCAGACATCGGCGCGACCGCCCGAGAAGCCGAAGGTCTTGAAGCCCATGGTTTCCAGGGCGACGTTGCCGGTGAGCACGATCAGGTCGGCCCAGGAGATGTTGCGACCGTATTTCTGCTTGATCGGCCAGAGCAGGCGCCGGGCCTTGTCCAGGCTGACGTTGTCGGGCCAGCTGTTGAGCGGGGCGAAGCGCTGCTGGCCGGAGCCGGCGCCGCCACGGCCATCACCGGTGCGATAGGTACCGGCGGCGTGCCAGGACATGCGGATGAACAGCGGGCCGTAGTGACCGAAGTCGGCCGGCCACCAGTCCTGGGAGTCGGTCATCAGCGCCCGCAGGTCTTGCTTGAGGGCGGCGAAGTCCAGGCTCTTGAACGCCTTGGCGTAGTCGAAGCCCTCGTCCATGGGGTCGGACAGGGACGAGTGCTGGTGGAGGATCTTGAGATTCAGCTGCTCGGGCCACCAATCGCGGTTGGTGGTGCCGCCGCCAGCAGCATGATTGAACGGGCATTTTGATGACTCGTTTGACATGACTGATGCACCTCTGGATGGACTCACCCCACTATCCGACCCGTTCTGCCAACCGGGTAGAGATGAGTGAAATCAATGACATAGGTTCAGGGCCAGCGGTTCGATCAACGAATCGATGATGGCCATCACGGACAACTCAGCATAGCGGCAATCTCGTTATCGGCTGGCTGGCCCACTGCGGGAAAGACGGCGGTATGCCGCATGTTTACCGCCTTTCCAGAAGCCGTCCGGCCGCTCAAGTGCAGCGATAAATATAGGCTAGACGTGGGGAAGGGCGAGGGCTAATAGAGGGAATATGGCGGGGTGATAGAGTGGCTCTGTCAGACCGCCCCAGACCTGTAGGGCAAGGGGCGATCCTGATACGTCGTCTATTTCGCCGCCGCAGCCAGGTAAGACTTTACCGCCGCAAGCCCAGGTTGACCGTCCAGGGTCTGCACCTCTGCCAGTGTCTTATCCAGCCACTCGGGATGCGCGTCCAGCCATTTCCTTGCCGCAGTGCGTGGATCTAGCCCGCCATTGAGCACGTAGTCCATCATGGTGTTTTCAGCGTCGATGGAGAACTCCAGGTTCTTCAGCAGTTGGCCGACATTGGGGCATTCATCCAGGTAGCCGCTGCGCACGTCGGTGCGCACCGATGAAGCGCCGAAGTTCTCACCGTAGTACTTGTCGCCGCCTGACAGGTACTCCAGCTCGATGTTCTTGTTCATCGGGTGCGGTGCCCAGCCCAGGAACACGATCCAGTCCGACTTCCTGATCTGCCTGTTGACCTGGGTGAGCATGCCTTTCTCGCTGGATTCGACCAGGCTCCAGCTGCCCAGGCCATAGGCATTGTCGGCGATCAGGTTCTGGATCGGCTTGTTTCCACCTGGCTCTACGCCGTAGATCTTGCCGCCAAACTTTTCCTTGTAGGTGTTGAGGTCGGCATAGCTTTTGACCCCTTGCTCATAGACATAGCGCGGCACCGCAAGGGTGAACTTGGCGCCGGTGAGGTTCAACCGCACCGTCTGGATCGACTTGTTCTCATAGTAAGGGCGGGCGGCTTCCATCAGTGCCGGATCCCAGGTCCCGAGGAATACATCGATGCTTTTGCCTTGCATCGCTTTATAGGCGATGCCGGTCGACAGGGTCATGACCTTGGGGGCATAGCCCAGCCCTTCCAGCAGAGCAGTGGTCAGGGACGTGGTGAGGGTGATATCGGTCCAGCCGACATCTGCGAACTGCGGCGCGTGGCACGCCGACGGGTCTGCGGCACTGGCAGCCCCCTGGAAAGTCATCAAAAGCACAGCACAGCCGATGGCACCGCTTTTCATTTCCGACCCCCTTGCGTTCTCTTGTTTTTCGGAGATTCCAGTGATAACTTTTTTTTCATTGAGTGTCCAATGAAAAAAAGAGGGGCCCCATGCCGAAGGTTGGAATGCAGGAAATCAGGAGAAAGCAGCTCGTCGAGGCGACGCTCACCCTCATTGGCGAGCAAGGCATGGCGGGTACCAGCATGGCCCAGGTCAGCGCCCGTTCAGGGTTGGCCAACGGCATCGTCCATCACTACTTTGCCGACAAGAATGCGTTGCTCGAAGCCACCTTGAGAACGCTCAACAAACGCATCAACGCCGAGATCTTTGCGCGTCTGCGAACCGCCACGACACCTGCCGAGCGTGTGCTCGCGTTCGTCGACGGCAACGTCAGCGCCTTGAACCTGACCCGCGACAACGTCGCCGCCTGGCTCGCGTTCTGGGCCCAGGTGCCGCAGTCGCCGCAACTGCAACGGATACAGAACGTGGTGGCACGCAGGAGCCATTCCTTGCTGTTCCATGCCCTGGCAAAAGGCATGGACAAGGCCACCGCTCATTCCAAGGCGCAGATGGTCGCGATCTTTGTCGATGGTCTATGGCTGCGGGCTGCTGTCGATTGCAGCCCGACCACCCTCGAAGACTCGCGTCGCCTGGCCTACCAGTTCCTCAACAACGTGCTTGGTTATGAGCTGGAGACGTAGAAATGACGCGCGAAGAGTATAAAAGTCATGATGCCGTGGGCCTGGTTCACTGGTTGAAGTCCGGTGGCGTTACCGCATTGGAACTGGTCAACCTGGCCGTCAGGGAAATCGAGAGCCAGGACCCGGCGCTGGGAGCGGTGGTCGCGCTGGATGTCGAAGGCGCGCAACGTGCGGCCCTGGATGTCAGGCCAGGGCCACTGGCCGGTGTCCCCCTGCTGATCAAGGACACCAACATCGATGTCGCAGGCTTTGCCACTCGCCACGGCTCGCGTCTGTACGAAGATGCCGAGCCCGCCCGGGTCGACAGTGAGTTTGTCCGGCGCCTGCGCAATGCCGGGGCGATTATCCTCGGGAAAACCAAGACGCCGGAGTTCGCCGGCGACTTCGTCACCGAGCCGCAATGGCAAGGCCCTTGTCGCAATCCCAGGAACCCCAAGTACGCCTCTGGCGGGTCGAGTGGCGGTTCGGCCAGCGCCGTGGGTGCTGGCATGGTTCCCATTGCCCATGGCACCGACTGTGGCGGCTCGATCAGGGTTCCGGCTGCGGTATGTGGGGTGGTCGGGCTGAAGCCGAGCAGGGGCCGCAACCCTGTCGGCCCTCACGTCGGTGAGTTCGTCGGTGGCCTCGATTGCGAGCATGTATTGACCCGTACCGTTCGCGATAGCGCCTTGTTGCTGGATGTGGTGGCCGGCTATGAGTCAGGCGCACCGTATGCAGCACCCCCTGCACCGGCGTCCTGGCTTGAGTGCCTGAAGCGCAGATCGCCTGCGCTCAGGATCGGCTTTGCCTGTGCCCGTCCGGACGGCTCGAGCATCGACGGCGCCATCCACAAGGCGGTCTTGAATGCTGTGGACTTCCTCAGCCGGGACGGTCATCAGTTGCGCCCGTTCAACTGGCCGGACATGACCGGAGCCGGTGCCGCGGCGGCCTTGTTCTGGCAGCTGGAAATCGAAGCCTTGATGACGCACAAGGTGCAGGCGCGCGGTTATCCGCTCTCGGCGCAGGATGTGGAGTGGATCACCTATGCGTTCTACAAATGCTCCCGCCAGAGAACGGCGCTGGATGTGCACCATGCGCGAACGGTCCAGAACAAGGTCAGCCATGACATGGCCCGCTGCTTTGCCGATATCGATGTGCTCATCACGCCGACCGTGGCGCTTGCTCCGCCGTTGATTGGCGGCTTTGTCGGCGCGGGTGAACAGCACCTGGAGGCGTGGTACAAGAATGCCTATGCGTTTTCGCCCTTCACTGAAATCTTCAACCTGACCGGTCAGCCGGCCATCAGCATTCCCGTTGGCGTCATGGAGGATGGCTTGCCGATCGGGCTGCAGATAGTAGGGAAGTTCGGCGACGAGGAAACCATTCTCCGGCTCGCCAGCGAAATCGAAAGCAGTGCGTTGGCAACGACGGCGTTTGCCAGGGCATGACCTTGCGCTGAGTGACGACAGTGCGTCCTGGTGCCCGTTATTGTTCGAAGCGACCCGTGGCGTCCCTGTCGTGCGGGTAGCGTCGGGTCAAGGCAAAGGCGGGTAGCCAGGCCTCGCGACGCACTGTCCAGCTTTCATAGGTGGGGACCAGTTGATCCGGGGCATCCAGGGCGCCCAGGTGCACCTCGACTTCGTCGGCGCTGCGGGCAAACACCGATGAGCCGCAACGAGGACAGAAGTGCCGGCCGGCGTAGTTGTGGGTTTCACCCTCGATCTTCACTGCTTCCTGGGGGAACACTGCGCAGGCATTGAACAGCGCCCCATGGTGCTTGCGGCAGTCCAGGCAATGGCACAGGCCGACCCGGTAAGGGCGACCCGAGGCTATGATGCGGACCTTGCCGCACAGGCAACCGCCGGTGAATCGGTCCATGGTGCGTCTCCTCTGCAGGGTGCAGGAAAACATAGCAGCCCGGCGACGGCGCCAGGCTGGCTGCTGATGAGCGGGGCAAACCTGGAGAGAATGCGACCGCTGCGCGGTCGATCGCAGGCTTCGCCAGCTCCCACACAGGGGCTGGGGCATGCCGAGATCCAGTGTGGGAGCCGGCAGCGCCGGCGATGGGCTTGCACGGCAGCCCTGGGATCAATCCACAATCCAACATGCGCCGGGAGTGGTGTGTCCTCTCAGCCAAACACCGCTCGTTGCCAATGTTCTTCGCTGACAATGGCAATTCCTCCACCCGCTTCGCGGATTTCCACGGCTTTCTTGATCTTCGTCCCGTAGCTGCTGTGCAGCCACTGATCATTCCCGACACTGCCTACCACAAGGAAGTTCACTTTCCTGCTCACCGAGGCACCAATCAAACCACCGCGCTCAAGCACCAGTGCCTCGCACTCCTTGCGTGGGCCGTAGGCCATGGCGCCGGTGAACAGGTAAACCCGATCCGGCCAGTCCAGCATCGGCGCGGGGTTGTTCAGTGGCAGCGTGGCCGGGGCGTTGAAGGGGCGGGCGTTGTTGGCAGGGGTACCGGTGAACTGACGAAGTATGTCGAGTAGCTCCGCCGACTCGTCGGCATCCAGAACACCGTCGCTCAGCATGTCGGCCAGGCGACGGTAGAGCAGGTTGATGACGGGGTCATCCAGATGAGCCAGATGGTGTTCTATCCAGCCGATGAGAAATTCAGCCTCCTGCTGGTTGATGGCGTTATCGGCTGTGAGGCCAGCGGCGATACCGAGCAGGGCATCCGCTGAGCGCCGGTCAATCCGCGCCTGATGGTAGAAGCGGCTGTTTTCGAATTCCTGATGCAAATCGACCATGCCTGTACGCTCCTTACTCGTCAGTCTCAGCCAACGGGTCGTAGTACTTGCTCTGTTCCGGGGTGAAGGTCACGACCATGCCGGTGCGGCTGCACACCAGTGTCCGTTCTGCCGCCGTGTCGATCTGCAGGTCTTCGCCACGCAGGCCTTGCCATTGGGCGAGGTACTTGAGCGAGCCGTATTTCTCGCGCTTTTTCAGGGTGCGTTCGACACCGCCTTTCCAGCCCAGCATGGGCAATTCGCCGGCCAGGCAGCGCTGGGCGATCTCGGGGTGCTTGAGGGCCCGTTCACGGCCAATTTCCCAGCAACGGATCAGGCCATTGTCGGGCCCTTGCCAGGTGTCGTTCCAGTTGAGGGTCGGGCGCGGCGCGAGGTGGATCGGACGGTGGACGGTCGTGCTCATACAGCCTCCCTGGCTGTGGATTATCGCTGTTATCCGTTGAATGCTACTAATTTGCCATCATTGCTGTCCAGCGTTGCTATCACGAAGCAGCGGCTACCTTGCGGAGGGTTTCCAGGCCGAAGGGCGTTAGCGGATTACTATAGCTACCCTTGTGCGAGCCGGCAGTGCCTGGAGAGGAATTGCGACCGCTGCGCGGCCGATCGCAGGCTTCGCCAGTTCCCACGGTCGGTAGGCGATTGCCGGGTATCTGTGGGAGCTGCCGCCAGGCTGCGATCGGCCGTGAAACGGCCGCAAAACCTGTCGACGCGATTCCTTCAGACCCACCGAGCTGAACCGATTGCGACTGCTGCGCAGCCGATCGCAGGCTGCGCCAGCTCCCACAAAGACAGTTGCTCCCACATTGATTGCAGGGGATCTGTGGGAGCTGCCGACAGGCTGCGATCGGGCGCGAAACGGCCAATCACAGCCTGGCGGCAGCGGCTACATTGTCAGGCAATCAAGACAGTTGCTCCCACAAAGTACGGGCATGCCCAGAGCCCTGTGGGAGCCGGCGATCAGCGTTGCGTCAGCCAGTAGTCATGCAGTGCCCGCGCCGCCGGTTCGATCGCCGCCACGCGCTGGCGATGCAGCACCACGTCCAGGTCCACCGGCAGGTCGAAGTTGTCTTGTTCGGCGCAGTCGGTGATCGCCCGCAGGCGGCTCGCCTGTGGCTCGGGCAGTTCCGGCCAGTTGCTCACCGCCACGGCACGCACATAGCCAAAGCACCATTCTTCGGCCAGGGTCAGTGGCTGGCCACGGTGGCGGGTTTGTTCGAAGCGCGCCTTGAAGGTTTCAGGGGCGCTGGCCAGCTGCACGGCCAGGGTGTTGAGGTGGCGCACACACAGGTCGATGAAACGGCGGCATTCTTCGGGTTTGCGCCAGCGTACAGGCTGGTCGCCAAACAGGGGCGGGAACCACGCGGCAATGTCCACCTGGGTCGGGCCCGAGGCCATCGCCGTGAGGTAGCCATCGAGTTCGGACAGGTTGAGGACGCTGTGATCGTCACCGTACCTGAGCAAGGTGTCTTCGATGAACTCGAACTCGCTGGCGGTGAGAGGTTGCGGGGGCATGGGGAGTTCCTTGTCCGGGTGAGCGTAAAAAAGCCGGGGAGGATGGCGCTTTTCGAGGGATTAATCCAGTCTGGCCCGGCATTGTCGTTATCGTCGTTCGCCACCGACGGGCGGTGCCCCGACGACCTGGGCGCTGCGCATTAATTTATCGATGCCTTCGTTCGTTCTTTTGGTAGCCACCGTACGCCAGTTGCGCGGCGGGCCCATTCAATCCAGGAGACAGGCAATGACATCCGTATTCGACCGCGACGACATCGTGTTCCAGGTAGTGGTCAACCACGAAGAGCAGTATTCCATCTGGCCCGACTACAAGGCCGTGCCGGCTGGCTGGCGCACCGTGGGCAAGAGCGGCCTGAAAAAGGACTGCCTGGCCTACATCGACGAGGTCTGGACCGACATGCGTCCCTTGAGCCTGCGCCAGAAGATGGCCGAAACCGCTGCGGCGCAGTGAGGGCCGGCGCGTGTCGTCACTGACCCTGCTGTGCCTGCCGTACTCCGGTGCCAGTGCCATGGTCTACAGCCGCTGGCGGCG
Organism: Pseudomonas sp. BJa5; assembly: GCF_030272875.2. Taxonomy (NCBI): domain Bacteria; kingdom Pseudomonadati; phylum Pseudomonadota; class Gammaproteobacteria; order Pseudomonadales; family Pseudomonadaceae; genus Pseudomonas; species Pseudomonas sp. BJa5. The sequence goes on along the minus strand of NZ_JALRNG020000065.1, from coordinate 8,993 downwards.
CAAGCTGCCGGCCTGGCTGAACGTGCGTCCGGTGGAATTGCCCGGGCGCGGCGCGCGCATGGGCGAGCCGGTGCAAACCGACATGCAGGCCCTGGCCCGGCAACTGGCCAGTGAGCAGCGCCTGGCTACCAGCCAACCCTATGCCTTGCTCGGTCACAGCCTGGGGGCCTTGCTGGCGTTCGAGCTGGCCCACGAACTGCAAGCCCTGGGCTGTCGAGCGCCGCTGGCCTTGTTCGCCTGCGGCACCGCGGCGCCCACCCGCCGCGAAGACTATGACGGCGGCAATTGGCGCGAGCCGAAAAGCGATGCGGTGCTGATCGAGGAGCTGCGCAAGCTGCAGGGCACCCCGGAAGAGGTGCTGGCCAACCAGGAACTGATGAGCCTGACCCTGCCGGTGCTGCGCGCCGATTTTCTGCTTTGTGGCCGTTACGTTTATCGTCAGCGTCCGCCGCTGCGCTGTCCGTTGCATGTCCTGGGCGGCGAGGATGACCGGGCCAGCGAGGAACAACTGCTGGCCTGGCGCCGGGAGACACTGGGCGACTTTTCCCTGGAGGTGTTCCCGGGCGGTCACTTCTTCATCCATGAGCATGAAGACCAGGTGCTGGGCGTGCTCAGTGCCACGCTCGAGCCTCATCGGCTGTCGGCCTAGCGATTGACGCGGCGCCCTGTCGTGGGCGAGCCTTGGCGGCTCACTCCACGACACAGGTGCAAGGGATGTTGATCAAGCCGAACCAGGCCAGCTTGCTGGTCATCGACGTGCAGGAAAAACTCATCGGTGCGGTCAGCGACCCGGCCGGGACCCTGGCCCGCACCCGCTGGCTGCTGGCGGCCACCCACACCCTGGGCCTGCCCACGGTGTTCTCCGAGCAGTACCCCAAAGGCCTGGGCCCGACCGTGGCCGCGCTCAAGGAAGCCTCGCCCGGAGCCCTGGTGGTGGAGAAGCTGCACTTCTCCTGCGTGGCGGCCGAGTGCCTGCCGGCGTCCTTGCTGGCCCGCGAGCAGGTGATCGTCTGCGGCATGGAAACCCATATCTGCGTACTGCAAACCGTGCTCGGCCTGCGCGAACTGGGCAAGCAGGTGTTCGTGGTCGAGGACGCCTGCGACTGCCGCGGTGCCCACAACCGTGATGCCGCCATCGCCCGCATGCGCGACGCCGGGGCGCAGATCGTCACCCGCGAGATGGTCGTGTTCGAGCTGATGGGCAGCAGTGCCCATGAGCAGTTCCGGCACATCAGCAAGACCTACATGGTCGGCGAGCAGCCCTGAGCCACGCACACGCCGGATTGCAGACAGGCCCTGGCCTCGCTACTGTGCAGCTGTTGCAGTTCGAGGCGAGGGAGAGGCATGCACGTTCGAAGTCTGGTGTTGGCCGCTGCCGTGTTGCTGACGGTGCAGGGTTGCGTCACCCAGCGCGAAGCAGCTGAAGGCGATCCGGCCAAGGTACGCGCGCAGATCCAGCGCTTGCTGCCGGCGTCTACCAAGGACCGCGAAGGCTGGGCCCGGGATATCCAGACTGCCTTCACTACCCAGAAGATTGTCGCCAGTCGCTCCAATCTGTGTGCGGTGCTGGCCGTGACCGAACAGGAGTCGACCTTCCAGGCCGACCCGCAAGTGCCGGGCCTGGGCCGCATCGCCCGCCAGGAAATCGACCGCCGCGCCGCCAGCCTGCATATCCCGCAGTTGCTGGTCAACGCCGCCTTGCAGACCCGCTCACCGAACGGCAAGACCTACAGCGAGCGCCTCGACGCGGTGCGCAGCGAGAAACAGCTCAGCGCGATTTTCGATGACCTGATCGGCACTGTGCCCATGGGCCGCACCTTGCTCGGCGATCTCAACCCGGTGCGCACCGGCGGGCCGATGCAGGTCAGCATCGACTTCGCCGAACGCAATGCCCGCGACTACCCCTATAAACACAACGGCACCATTCGCCAGGAAGTGTTCAGCCGCCGTGGCGGGATGTACTTCGGCATCGCCCACCTGTTGGGCTATCCCAGCCACTACGATCGCCAGCTGTATCGCTTCGCCGACTTCAACGCCGGTTGGTACGCCAGTCGCAATGCTGCCTTCCAGAGTGCCCTGAGTCGCGCCAGCGGGGTAACCCTGGCGCTTGACGGCGACCTGATCGCCCCCGGCGCGATCATGCCGGGCAGCACCGAGAAGGCCGCGCGGCGCCTGGGCGAGCAGCTCGACCTGCGCAACCCGAGCATTCGCAACCAGCTGGAGAAGGGCGATAGCCTGGACTTCGAAGAGACCCGCCTGTACAGCGGCGTCTATGCCCTGGCCGAGGGCAAGGTCGGCAAGCCGTTGCCCCGGGCGCAGTTGCCGGGCATCGAACTGAAAAGCCCGAAGATCACCCGCAAGCTGACCACGGGCTGGTTTGCCAAGCGGGTGGATGAGCGTTATCAGCGCTGCATGAAGCGTTGATCAACCAGTGGGATACCTGTCCCGGGGAGAGCAGTGGCCTTCGGTGGGAGCGGGCTTGCCCCGCGATTGTGTGCTGACAGCCACACCGCTTCGCGGGGCAAGCCCGCTCCCACAGCCGACCGCTGCCGTTTCAGGTGTTGTCTGCCAGCAACGCCCCCACCAACTGCTCGACACTGGCCTTGAGCCCGGCCAGGGTGTCCTGCGGATCGGTGTCGATCACCACCAGCCTGGCACCGGACGCCGCGACCACCTCCGCCACCGCCTTGCCCGGCTGCTTGTGGTGCAGCACCAGCGCCACGTCCTGTGCCTTGAGCTCATCGCCCAGGCGCTTGAGCGCCGCGGCATCCCACTGATCGTCGGTAACACGTGGGTGGTCGATCAGGTCCAGGTTCAAGCCGCTGACCAGGTAGTCCAGACGCTCCGAGAGGTTGACCACGCTGAGGTTGTCGGCCTGGGCCAGACGGCTTTCGCTGCCGGCGCTGAGCTCCAGCAACTGGCGCTTGAAGGTGGCCAGGTTGGCCTGGATCTGCGCCTGGTCGGCCGGGCTCAGCCGCCCCAGGTCGTTGGCCAGCACGTCGGCCATGCGCCCCAGGTTGTTCGGGTTGAGCCACGGGTAGGCGGCAAAGGCGTTGCCACCTTGCACGGCAATACCCGGCAGGGCGCCATCCACCGGCCGCGCGGCGTCGATTTCGACGATGCGGATGTTGCTGCGCCGGGCCGCCGGGTACAGCGGGTCGTCGCTCCAGATCGAGCGCAGGGCGATCACCGCATCGGCCTGGCTGGCCGCTTTCTGCAGGCTGGCGGCACCGCGACCGCTGAAGTAGGAGGGCTGGCGCGAGGCTGGAATATTCGCCGGCGCTGCGCGTTGCAGGGTGATCGCGGTGCCGTCGAGCAGGGCGCTGGCCAGGGCGTGGGTTACCGGCAGCGAAGCCAGGACGCTGACCGCTGCCGCGTGTTGCCCGGCAGCCGAGTTGGTGTCCTGGGCCTGGCCCAGGGTGGCCAGGCCGGCCAGGGCCAGGGCCAGGCACAGGTGCTGGAACTTGAAGGTCATGCCGGGTTTCCTTGCAGGCGTGGAACGAGGCCGCGGGCGAGGGCGGCGAGGGCAAAAAAGCCGCCGGCGACGAGGATGATCGCCGCGCCCGAGGGCACCGGCAGGTCGAAGACGATCGGCAGCAGGATGCCGACCAGGGTGCTCAGGGTGGCGATCAGCACCGAGGCCCAGAAAAAGCCCTTGAGCGACTGGCTGAGCAGCCGCGCCGCTGCCGCCGGAATCACCAGCAGGGCGCCGACCAGGATCGCGCCGATGACCTTAACCGCCGCCACGGTGACCAGGGTCACCAGTACCACGAAGAGGTAGTCCAGGCTCTTTACCGCCACTCCGCGCACCGCTGCCAGCTGCGGGTTGAAGCTGGCCAGCATGATGCGGTTGTACAGCGGCAGGGCCAGGGCCAGCACCAGGCTGCCGACGACGCCGAGCACCAGCAGGTCCTGGGCGTTGACGGTGAGCACCGAGCCGAACAGCACGTTCTCGAGGATGTGCACGTTGATCTTGCCGGCCAGCATCAGCAGCAGGCTGGCACCCAGGGCCAGCGACACCGAGAGGAACACACCGATCAGGGTGTCGGGCGAAAGCCCGGTGCGGTTGCGCAGGAAGTTGAGCAGGATGCCGAACAGCAGACAGTAGCCGAACAGGCTGCCGTAGGGGCCGGTGTAGGGTTCGCCGAGCAGGATGCCGATGGCCACCCCGGTCAGTGCCGCGTGGCCGACCGCTTCGGAGAAGAAGGCAAAGCGCTTGACCACCACCAGGGTGCCGAGTCCGCCCAGCACCGGGCCGATCATCAGGCCGGCGAGCAGGGCGTTGATGACAAAGCCGTAGGCCAGGGCCTCGGGCAGGTAGCCGGCGCTGGCCCAGCCCTGGATCAGCAGGCGCAATTCTTCGTAGTTCATCAGCGGCTGCCCTCGCTGCGCGGGTGGATGGAGAACAGGCTGAGCAGGCGTTCCGGCGTCAGCGCCTGCCTGGGCGGCGCATCGAACAGCACCCGCCGGCTCAGGCCCGTGACCTGGTCGGCCAGGCGGGTCACCGCCTGCAGGTCGTGCTCGATCCACAGCACCGTGGTACCGGCGGCGCGCCAGTCCAGCAGCAGGCGTTCGAACACCTGGATACCGGCTTCGTCCAGCGCCGACATCGGTTCGTCCAGCACCAGCAGTTGCGGTGGCGGAATCAGCCCCTGGGCCAGCAACACGCGCTGGCGCTCGCCGCCGGAGAGCGCGCCCATGCGCCGCTTGCGCTTGTCGAGCATGCCGACCCGCGCCAGGGCCGCGTCGATGGCCGGCGCCACCCGGCGTGACAGGCCGAGGAAGGCCGGCCGGCGCTGGCACATGGCAGCCATGAAATCATCCACGGTCATCGGCAGGCCACGGTCGAATTCCAGGGCCTGGGGCACGTAGCCGATCACCTGTTGCGCGCCCGGCCAGGTCAGGGTCAACTGGCCCTGGTGCGGCATCTGCCCCAGCAGGGTCTTGATCAGCGAGCTCTTGCCGCCGCCGTTGGGGCCGACCAGCGCATGTACGCTGCCGGCGGCGACCTTGAAGCTGACCTGGTCGAGAATCGGCGTGCGCCCCAGGGTCAGGTCGATGCCGGCAAACTCGATGGCCGGCCCGCAGGGCAGGCTGACAACGGATTCGGCAGCGGTCATGCCTTGGACTCCTTGATCGCCTTGACCACGGTGTCGAGGTTGCGCTTCATCTCCACCTCGTACTTCTCCTTGCTGTAGTCGCCGTAGGAGATATGCGTGAGCGGGTAGATCTTCACTCCGGACTCGCGCTGGATGGTCTCGACGTAGGCCGAAGGGAAGTCCATTTCCGAGAAGATCACCTTCACGTCCAGCGCCTTGAGCTGATCGATAGTCTTCTTCAACTGGCTCGGACTGGGCTCGATACCGTGGGCCGGTTCCACCACGGCGGTGACCTCCAGGCCGAACTCGCGCACCAGATAGTCGTAGGCGGCGTGGATGGTCGCCACGCGAAACTCGGCGCCCGGCGCTTCGCTGACCTGGGCCAGGGCCTCGGCGCGCAGCATGCGCAGGCGCTTGGCGTAGGCGCGGGCGTTCTGGCTGTAGTACCTGGCGTTGTCCGGGTCGAGCTTGCCCAGCTCGCGGGCGATGTTGTTGACCTGGGCGATGCTGGCGCTGATCGACAGGAAGGTGTGCGGGTTGACCACCTTGCCGGCGCCCCGGGCCGCGACCCCTGTGGCCGCCAGCAGCGGCACGTTGCTGTTGGATTCGATCACGGTGATCTGCGGCTTTTCGCTGGCGGCGATCATGCGGTCGGCGAAGTCGTCATGGCCGATGCCGTTGAGCACCACCACATCGAGGCTGCCGATGCGCTTGATGTCTTCGGCCCGTGGCTCGTAGGCATGGGGGTTGAAACCGGCGGGAATCAGCGGCACCACCTCGGCCTTGTCGCCGACGATATTGCTCACGTAGCTGTAGTACGGATGCAGGGTGATGCCGATGCGCAGCGGCTTGCCGTTGCTGTCGGCCAGGGCCGCGGCGGGCAGGGCCAGGGCGATGAACACACTCAAAAGGCGGCGGGCGAGGGCAAAGCGAAGCATGGGGCGTCCTTGTATCAGTGGCGATGCTGGCGGGTGACGCCGGCGTCGTATTGAACGGCAATCTGCTGCCAGCCAGCGGCGATCAGGGCGTCGCGGCTCAGTTCGGCGGGCACGCGGGCATCCGCCTTGCGCTGCAGCCAGACATCGGCCACGCCGTCGGGGCTTGCGGGTAGCAGCAGGAGAAAGCTGCCGGCCACTTTCGGGGCCTGGCTGCGGCCCAGGTAGGCCTGCTCGCCCAGCCGTTGCCACTGGTGCTCGCCACGGCTGGCGCTGCTGGCGTCCCGGGTGAAGGGCGGAAAGCCTTCTTCGGCCAGCACCGTCACCTCGACCGGCGCTGGGTCTTCCTCGTGGCGCAGCTGGATCTCGTCGACAGCCACCCGCAGGTCGGCATACACCCCTTGCTCGGCGGCGTTCAGGTCGCGGCGGGCATCGAGCTGGTGGGCCTCGATGCGCACTTCGTCATGGTCTTCGCCGCGCAGGGCGACGATGCCGCCCGCTACTGCGAGGATGAGCAGGCTGACCAGCAGCACATAGAGAGTTTCATGCCCGGCGCCGGCCGGGCGCACCACCTGGACCCGGCTCATGGTTCACCGATGTCGGCGTGGTCGATCTCGACGATGTGACCGGGGCCGGCATCGAACAGCACGTAGAACTCGCCCGCCGGACGCTTGAAGGTCAGCTTCGAATTCTCGCCCAGCTTGCCGGGCACCAGGATTTCCTCGTTGTAGCCGATCACATCGAGGGTCACCCCCGGCGCGCCGCTGCCATCGGAAAAGCCGCCGGTGCATTCGATCTGCTCGCCGTCCACGGGCTTGCATTCGCACATCGGGTTATGGGCCAGGGCCGGGCCGGCGGCACCGAGCAACAGCAGGGGCAGGAGCAGCCTGCGGGCAGTCAACGTCATTACTTGCCTCCTTGTTTGTTCAGCCAGGCGACGGTGGCCGGCGAAGCCTTGGCCAGCGGCACGGCGGCCTGGTGCAGGCTGCCGTCCCAGCCTTCGAGGGTGATCCAGATCTCGGCGTCGGCGCGGGTCTTGGCCGGGATCGGCAGGTTGGTGCCCATGCGATAGGGCGGGCCGAAGAAAATGGTGCCGGCGGCGCGCAGGCTGCGCGGCTTGCCGATGCGCAGGTAGGCGGCCTTGACCTCGCGGATGCAGGCCTGGCACAGGGCGGCGTTGAAGGCCTTGAAGTAACCGGCCGGGCCGTCGGCGCGCGGCGCGTCCTCGCGCAGCTCGGCCAGGCGCAGGCTCCAGGGGCCTACCTGGATGTCGCCGATTTCCCGCTCGCCCAGGCCGCTGTCACCGCGAAACAGCGCGGCGTCGGCAAAGTACTTGGGCATGAAGCCCAGGGGGATCAACAGCAAGAGGATGTTCAAGTGGAAGCGCCACTTGAGCCAGAACTGTTTCAGCGGGGTAACGGGTGCGGCGGCTGCTTTGCTCACAGGCTGGCCTCCGTGGCGGTGTCGGTGGCGGCAGGGATGCCCTTGCGCGGTGCGCGCTCGCTGCGCTTGAGCGCGGCGGCGGTGGCCTGGGCGGTACGTTTGGTCCAGATCAGCAGGCCGCTCAAGACCATCATCGACAGCACCAGGCCGAAGAAGGCCCAGATCAGCTTGATCGCCAGGCCGCCGAAGTCGCCGGTGTGCAGCGGGCGCATGGACTCGGTGACGAACTCCAGGGGCGAGCGGTCCTGGATCAGGAACTGCGCCTCGATCTTGCTGTTGTACGGGTTGACGTTGACCGTCTGGAACATCAGCGGATACCAGCCGCGGCCGCCCAGGTACAGGTGGGCATAGGCGTTGCCGGGCATCACCAGGAAGCTCACCTCCAGCCCCGGGATCTGCTCGCTGGCGATGCGAATGGCTTCATCGACGCTGATGCGCGGTGCCGGCGCGCCGGAGTCGGTGCGCGGCACGTCTTCACGGGCGATCACCGGCACCACAGGCTCGGTGGAAATAGTGATGTGGTTGTCGGCCAGGGTCGCCTGGATCAGGAACCAGGTGCCGGTGATGGAAATCACCGCGATGAACCAGATCGACCAGATCCCGCTCAGGCGGTGGAAGTCGCCCCAGAAGATCCGTGCGCCGTGGTTGAAGCGCAAGGTCGGCTTGAAGAAGCCTTTCCAGAAGCGCTTGTAGACCACAAGGCCGGTGACCAGCGAGGCCAGCAGCGGCAGGCCGAGCAGCGACACCAGGTACCAGCCCCAGCTGTAGCCGTTAGTGAAGGGCACCAGCCACCAGCCGTGCAGGGCGCGGGTGAAGGCCTCGAAGTTGAAATCCGGCATGCGCCCCTGGATCGCCCCGGTGTAGGGGTTGACGTAGAGCGTCGGCGCGCTGCCGTCGGCGAAGGTCACCGAGGCGGTGAGGGCGAAGTGCGAACCGTCCGGCTGGCTGAGGAAGTTCACCGCCATGTCCGGTTCGGCCTTGCGCAAGGCGTCGAGCACTTGCTGGTAGCTCAGGCGCTGGGCCTCGTCACTCGGTTTGCTGGCGCGCACGTCGGGGTTGGCCAGCCAGACGATCTCCTGGCTGACCACCGCCAGGGTGCCGGTGACGCACACGATCAGGACGAAGAACCAGATCGGCAGGGCAAGCCAACTGTGGACCAGGAACCAGATTTTCGAGCGTGACTTTTTCGACATGAGCCTGTCTTTTGTGGGTGGGCGGTTGGCAGCCCCACCGGGTCGGCAAGCTACTCGTCTCTAGTAAGGACGGATGAGCAGGGCAAAACCCGCGCTTTTACTTGAAAGAGAATGTTTCTAATTTTTACAAAGGTCATTCTGCCCATGGCACCCCGGTTAATTTGGTTCTTCACGGAATTCCGGGGCGATGATCCTTGGCTTGGCTTGGCTTGGGATGTTGAGGCTGCGAGCTTATCCATTCCATGCGGCGATGCTGCCGGCCCCTTCCGCCTTTACGGCGGCCTACTTTTCTCTTGGGAAAAGTAGGCAAAACCGCTTGCTCC
>NZ_JALRNG020000064.1:0-18569 GCF_030272875.2 Pseudomonas sp. BJa5 | reverse complement strand
CAAGCGGTTTTGCCTACTTTTCCCAAGAGAAAAGTAGGCCGCCGTAAAGGCGGAAGGGGCCGGCAGCGTCGCTGCATCAAATGGATAAGCTCACAGCCTCAACAACCCAACCCAACCCAACCCAACCCAACCCAAACCAAGGAACATAGCCCCCGGGCTTTCGTGAAAAACCTATTTTCAGCTAGCCTGAAGCGGTATCCCGGCTTGAGTAGATGGCTGGCGGCCAGGACGCAGGAGCCTCGAATGGTCGATTTTGTACTGGGCGCATTGCGCGCCAACCCGGAAATCGCAGTGTTCCTGGCCATTGCCTTGGGCGTGATGATCGGCCGGATCAAGATCGGCAGTTTTCACCTGGGGTCGGTGGCCGGGGCGTTGTTGATGGGCTTGCTGATCGGCCAGATCGGCTTGCAAGTACCCACCGTGCTCAAATCGGTATTTTTTACACTCTTTATTTACGCGGTCGGTTTTAAAAGCGGGCCGGAATTCTTCGGTAGCCTGAACCGCGGTACGCTCAAACTGGTGCTGTTTTCGGTGGTGCTGTGCGCGACGGCGCTGGCGACCATTTTGATGCTGAACGCGATTTTCCATTTCGATGCCGGCTTTACCGCAGGGCTCGGGGCGGGCGCATTGACCGACACGGCGATCATGGGCACGGCCAGCAGCTCCATTGCGCACCTGCCGATTTCTGCCGAGGCCAAGAGCCAGTTGAACAGCCACATGGCGGTTGCCTACGCCATTACCTATGTGTTCGGCACCATTGGCCTGGTGGTCTTCGTCGGCACGGTCGCGCCCCGGTTGCTCGGTGTGGACCTGCGTGAAAGTGCCCGCGAACTTGAGCGTGAACTGGGCATCAGCCGGGAAGATGAGTCACTGGCCATCCCCTATACCCGCATCGTGGTGCGCGCGCACCGTTTGAGCCTGGCCTCGGCGATCGGCCGGTCGATCGCCGAAATCGAGCAATTGCATCCGGATATCAGTGTCGAGCGGGTGCTGCGCGCCGGCCAGGTTTACGAACGTGACCCGGCCATGCTGCTGGTGGCCGGTGACATCCTCGGTATCTACGCCTTGCGCGAGGCCGTGGCCTTGCTGCCCGACTGGGTGGGGCCGGAGGTGGATGACGTGCAGGCCATGTCGTTCCCCACCACCAGCGCCGATATCGTCCTGTGCGCGCCGGGGCTCAGTGGCAAGACCCTGCACGAGATCAAGGCGCGGCTGCTGGGGCGCGAGCGCATGGGTTGCTTTATCACCCGCATCACCCGCCAGGGGCTCGAATTGCCGGTGTTGCCCTATACCTTGCTGCGCAAGGGCGATGTCATCAGCCTCACCGGGCGCATGAGCAGTGTCGAAGCACTGGCCGGGCAACTGGGCCGTGTGCGTGAGAAGAGCTACAAATCGGACATCGCCCTGCATACCCTGGGCATGGTGGTCGGTTCGTTGCTGGGGCTGTTGTCGGCCCATGTCGGAATGATCCCGATCGAGCTGGGCGTGGGCGGCGGGGTGTTGCTGGTATCGTTGCTGATCGGCTGGCACAACTCCCGTCACCCGGAAAGGGGCGCGTTGCCGGCTGCCGCGCAATGGGCGTTCTCCGAATTCGGCCTGACCGCCTTCGGCGCCGTGGTCGGCTTGCTGGCCGGGCCGGCGGCCATTGCCGCCATTGCCGATCAGGGCGCGGCCTTGTTGCTATCCGGCGTCGTGGTGACCCTGCTGCCGCCGCTGGTGGCCCTGTATTTCGGCCGCTACGTGTTGCGCCTGCACCCGATGATCCTGTTCGGCGCGCTGGCCGGGGCGCAGACCGAAGCGGCGTCGATGAACAAGATCATCGAGCAGTCGCAAAGCAACACCCCGGTCATTGGCTTTACCGTCTGCTATGCGATTTCCAACGTGCTGCTGGCTGTTTGCGGCCCCATCATCGTAGCCATGACAGCGGTGTAACTGTGGGAGCGGGCTTGTCCCGCGATTGCGATATGTCTGTTACAGCGCGATCGCGGGGCAAGCCCGCTCCTACAGGGGCCCTTTAGAAGGTGTAGGCAACACCCGCCTGCACCGTGCGCGGCGCACCCGGATAGACGTAGGTATTGAACGCACCCTCGTCATAGCCTTTGTTGAAGACATTCTTCACATCCAGATTCAGGCGCACATGCTCGTTGAGCTGATAAAAGCTCAGCAGGTCCACCACGCTGTAGCGTTCCATGGTGTAGGTGCTGGCGCTGGTCTGTCCGGCGCGGTCGTCGACATACTTGACGCCCATGCCCAGGCCGAGCCCCTTGGCGGCACCGTCCAGGAACTCATAGGTATTGAGCAGGCTGAAGCTGTTGCGCGGAATGTTGGCCAGGCGTGTGCCCGAGGCCAGGCTGTTGTCCTCGGTCACTTCGGCATCGACGTAGGCGTAACCGCCGATCACCCGCCATTCGGGGGTCAGGTTGCCGGCGACATTGAGGTCCAGGCCACGGCTGCGTACCTCGCCGGCGGCGACACTGTAGAGCGGATCGACCGGGTCCAGGGTCAGGACGTTTTCCTTGGTGATCTGGTACACCGCCGCGTCGACGCTCAACTGGCGCTCCAGCGCTTCCCATTTCAGGCCGACCTCGTAGGACTTGCCTTTTTCCGGGTCGAAGCCATCACCCTGGCGGCTGGCACCACTGTTGGGTTTGAACGAACGGGCGGTGTTGGCGTACACCGCCAGCGTGTCGGTCAGGTCATAGATCAGGCCCAGGCGCGGGGTCAGCGCATTGTCGGCGGCCTCCCAGCTGGTGCTGTTGGGCAGGTAGTTGTCGTAGTCATGCTCGAAGCGCTCGAAACGCACTCCGGCCAGTACCTTCAGGCGCTCGGTCAGGGCTACCTGGTCCTGGACGAAGGCCGCCCAGGTCTTGAGGTTTTCCTTGTCGTGGGTGGTGGTGCGGGTCAGCGCCGGACGCGCCTGGCCCAGCACCGGGTCGAAGAGATCGATCGGGTAGGTGCCGGTGCCCGCCGCCGAGCGGCGGATGATCGACTTATAGTCATAATCTTCATACTCGACGCCGGTCAGCAGGGTGTGGGCGAAGCCACCGGTGTCGAAGTGCCCGGTCAGGTTCAGCTGCACATCGCGATCGGTCCACTCCAGCTTGCGGTAGTTGAAGTTGCGCCCCAGGGTGCGACCGTCCGCCTGCAAGCCGTTGGCTTCCACGGCATTGCCCTTGAGGCTGCCGTCGAGCAGTTGCAGGCCGCCGGCCAGGGTCCAGTTTTCGTTCAGGGCGTGGTCGAAGCGCAGTTGCGCCATGTTGTTGTCGTTGTGCAGCAGGTTGTCGCTGCCTTTTTCCCAGATATAGGTATCGCGCGAGGCCTTGCCTTGCTGGTTGCTGTACCGGGTCAGGCCACGGTCCAGGGGGTGGTTGTTGCGCATGAAGTCGGCCTCGAAGACCACCCGCGTCGCATCGTTGACCTGCCAGCTGAGCACCGGGGCGACGTCGTAGCGCTCGCTCTCTACATCGTCGCGAAAGCTTTCGCCGCCTTCACCCAGCACATTTAGGCGGTAGGCCAGGGTGCCGTCCTGGTTGAGCGCACCGGTGGCATCGAGGGTGGCGCGGTGCATGCCCTGGTCATCGAACTGGCTGCCCAGGGTGACCTTGGGCTCGGCCTGCGGCTGCTTGCTGACCACATTGAAAGTGCCGCCGGGGTCGCCACGTCCATACAGGCTGCTGGCCGGGCCGCGCAACACTTCCAGGCGCTCGACGGTGTTGGCATCGGGGGCGTTGGGGTAGCCGCGGTTGATCGGGAAGCCGTTGCGATAGAACTCGCCGGTGGTAAAGCCGCGCACGGTGAAGGTGGTCAGGCCCTGGCCACCGAAGTTGTTGGCCCGGCCAACGCCGCCGGCGTAATCCAGGCCGTCCTGCAGGCGGGTAGCGCCAGTGTCTTCGAGCACATCGCGGGGCACCACGCTGACCGATTGCGGGGTTTCATGCAGGGCGGTGTCGGTGCGCGTGGCGCTGGCCGAGCGAGTGGCCCGGTAGCCTTGCACCGGACCATCGGCGCGCTCTTCGAAGGCGCCGGCATTGATGCTCAGGGCCTGCAACTCGATGGAGGATGACTCGGCTTGCTGTGAGGTATCGGCCCAGGCTGAAGAAGGGGTAACGGCGTGAAGCAGGCAGAGCGAAACGAACGTGCGGCGCATCGACGGTACGGTCCTGGCGGGAAGGCGGGGGTAGAAAAGCGCGGCGATGTTAACTGCAAATAATTGTTATTAACATCGTTTTTTGGTGTACCGTCGTACCAGATACCAGGTTTGCCGGTCAGCGTAACCGTGGGAGCTGGCGACGCCTGCGATCGACCGCGCAGCGGTCGCCCCTCGCCCCGAGGTTTTTTGCCGGCAGTACGTGGATGCACTGAAATATTAGAGTAAAGTCAGCGATGACCGAGCAGTCGCACACGGCACGCTGGAGTGAGAGATGGCGCAGCATATTCCAATAACAAATGCTACCGACCCCTTGCAGACCTCGCGGATGGTCCGCCTGAAGCTGATCAGCGAAGGCGCGCTGCCGCAAGGCATGCTGCGCGAGGAAATCGATGCCTCGTGGCGCAGAAGCCTGGGCCATGGCCTGAGCTGCCTGGATAACGAACAGGTGGAGCTGGACGCGCGTCACCGCCTGCAGGAGCTGCTGGACAGCAACCGCCTGCTGATCGATGCCGCGACGCCGGAGATGGAATACCTGGTCCATCGCCAGGGCAACAGCAGCATCATCATCCTGGGCGACGCCCAGGCCAACATCCTGGCCATCGGCGGGCAGACCGCCGAACTCAACAGGGTGGGCCTGCGCGACCTGCATCCGGGCAGTTGCTGGAGCGAATCGAGCCGCGGCACCAATGCCATCGGCACCGCCGTGGTGGAGGGGCGGCCGACCCTGATCAACTGCGGCGAGCACTACCTGGACCGCCTGAGCCCGTTTTCCTGCACCTCGGTGCCGCTGCGTGACCCGCTGGGCCATGTGATCGGCGTCCTCGACCTGACCCGCGAGGGCGTCATGGCCCAGCCCCAGGACAACCTGGCGACCCTGATACTGGCGGCCAGCAATATCGAGAGCCGCCTGTTCGGCCTGTGCTACCCGGAGCAACTGGTGCTGGCCTTCCACAGCCGGCCGCAGTACCTGGGCAGCGCCTGGCACGGCCTGCTGGCCCTGAGCCTGGACGGTGAGGTGCTGGCGGCCAACGAGCGTGCCTGCGAGTTGCTCCAGCTGTCGCGCCAGGCCCTGGTCGGACGGCGTTGCAGCGACCTGATGGGCGAGCGCACCTCGGCGTTCCTCACCCGCTTGTGGATGGACCGGGTGAGCAGCGTGCAGACCGCCAAGGGCGAGTTCTTCTTCCGTGCCGTGCACCTGCCTCGGCGGGTCGGCATGGGTACGGCGCAGCCGGTCAATAAAGTGCTGCCGGCAGCCAGGCCTGTGGAGCTGGACAACCTGGCCGGCCGCGATGTGCGCTTCGCCCGGGCCCTGGGCATGGCCCGGCGCGGCTTGAACAATGACTTGCCGGTGCTGTTGCTCGGCGAAACCGGCACCGGCAAGGAAGTGGTGGCGCGCGCGCTGCACCAGGCCAGCGCCCGGGCTGACAAGCCCTTCGTGGCGGTCAACTGCGCCGCCATTCCGGAAGGCCTGATCGAGTCCGAGCTGTTCGGCTATCGCGAAGGCGCCTTCACCGGCTCGCGCCGTGGCGGCATGGTCGGACGCCTGATGCAGGCCCACGGCGGCACCTTGTTCCTCGATGAAATCGGCGATATGCCGCTGGCCTTGCAGGCGCGCCTGCTGCGGGTGTTGCAGGAGCGCCGGGTGGCGCCGCTGGGCGCCGGCGAAGAACAGGAAATCGACGTGGCGGTGATCTGCGCCACCCACCGCGACCTCAAGCGCCTGGTGCTCGACCAGCATTTTCGCGAAGACCTCTACTACCGCATCAATGGCGTGAGCCTGCAATTGCCGGCGTTGCGCGACCGCGACGACCTGGGCGAGGTGATCGACAGCCTGCTGGGCAAGTTCGGTGCCCACGGGGTGAGCCTGGACCCAGGTCTGCGTGAGCTGCTGGGCAACTTCGACTGGCCGGGCAACATCCGCCAGCTGGAGATGGTCCTGCGCTCGGCCCTGGCCATGCGCGAGCCGGGCGAGCAGGTGCTGAGCCTTGAGCACCTGACCGACTGCCTGCTCGATGAGCTCAGCGGCAGCGCCGCGCAAAGCGGCAGTATCCGAGATAACGAGGTGGAGCTGATTCGCAGCGCCCTGGAGCGGCATCAGGGCAATGTCTCGGCGGCGGCGCAGGCCCTGGGCATCAGCCGCGCCACGCTGTACCGAAAACTCAAGCAGTTGCGCGACTAAGGGGCCGGCAATGGGTGGTATTTTTCTGCGCCTCATCGACGCCTCCGACCCGGAGCTGATGCGCCGCGCGCTGGCCTGGCTGTACGGTTTCGTGCGTCCGCACTGGCGGGCCATTGGCGCCTTGCTGGGGCTGTCGCTGGCCGCTTCGTTGCTGGTGCTGGCGCAGCCCTGGCTGGTCAAGACCCTGATCGACCAGGGCCTGCTGGCCAAGGACTTCCAGGTGCTGTGGCACATGGCGGCGATCATGATTGCGGTCGGCATCGCCGGCACGCTGCTGGCGGGGATCAACCGCTACCTGCACACCCGGCTGTCCGGGCGCATCCTGTTTGCCCTGCGCGATGACCTGTACCGCCACCTGCAGCAGCTTTCGCCGGCGTTCTACGGGCGCAAGCGCATCGGCGACATCCTCTCGCGGCTGGACGGCGATGTCGCCGAGATCCAGCGCTTTGCCGTGGACTCGTTGTTCTCGGCGGTGTCCAGCGTGATCGGCTTGATCGGCGCGGTGACCCTGATGCTGATGCTGTCCTGGCAGCTGTCGTTGCTGCTGGCGTTGCTGATCCCCATCGAAGTGCTGTGGCTGCGCTGGATGCGGCGCAAGGTCGAGCGCGAGGTGCGCAGCTTGCGCGAACGCTCCGCCGATGTGTCGTCGTTCCTGGTCGAGACCCTGCCGGCGATGAAGTTCATCCAGGCCGCCGGGCAGCAGCAGCGCGAGTCCGATCGCCTCGGGCGCCTGGGGCAGGGCTACATGAGCCAGTTGCTGCGGGTGCAGGTTACTGAATTCTTCACCCAGGCGGTGCCGGGTACGCTGACCTCACTGTGTCGCGCCTGCGCCTTCCTGGTCGGCGGCTACTGGGTGATCCAGGGCACCTGGCAACTGGGCGCGCTGATCGCCTTTTCCACCTACCTGGGCATGGCGGTCGGGCCTGTGCAGAGCCTGCTCGGCCTGTACGTGGCGGTGCAGCGCATGGCCGTGAGCCTGGGACGGGTGATGGAGTTGCAGCAGGAACCGGTCGGCGTGCGCCAGGCCGCAACGCCGGCGCCCATGCCCCAGGGCCCGGGCGAGCTGCGCCTGGAAGCGGTGCATTTTGCCCATGAGCAGCGCCTTGGCAGTGTGCTCGGCGGTGTCGAAATCAGCATTCCGGCCGGGGTGAAGGTGGCCATCAGCGGCGCCTCGGGCGTTGGCAAGTCGACCCTGATCGACCTGCTGCAGCGTTTCTACGACCCTGACCAGGGCCGCATCCTGCTCGACGGCACCGACCTGCGCGAGCTGAACCTGCTGGCCCTGCGCAAGCAGATCGCCGTGGTCAGCCAGGATATCGTGCTGTTTCGCGGCACCCTGGCGCAGAACCTGGCCTACAGCGTGCCCGAGGCCAGCCGCGAGGACCTTGAGCGGGTGGTGCGCCTGACCCGCCTGGAGTCGCTGGTCGAGGCCTTGCCCCTGGGCCTGGACGGGCAATTGGGCGAGCGTGGCCAGCAACTGTCCGGCGGCCAGAAACAACGCATCGCCATTGCCCGGGCCTTGCTCCAGGATCCACGGGTGCTGGTGCTCGACGAAGCGACCTCGGCGGTGGATGAAAGCACCGAGCGCGAGGTCATCGCCGCCATCGACCAGTTGTTTGCCGGGCGCACGCGCATCCTCATCAGCCACCGCACCAGCACCCTGGCCGATGCCAACCTGCACCTGCACCTGGAAAACGGCCGCCTGCAAGCGGTCTGGCAGGAGCCACTGCGCCATGATGACTGAACTGTGCGTCGGGGTGATCGACACCGGTTGCTCGGAACTCCAGGCCCATTCGCTGCTGGGCGGGCGACGCTTCTGGCTGGAGCAGGGCATGCTGCGCGAAGGCGAGCTGCAGGCCGATGCCCTGGGCCATGGCAGCGCTGTGCTCGGACGCCTGCTGGGGCAGGCCGGGGGCGTGCCCGCGAGGATGGCCCAGGTGTTCGACAACCGGGGCAGCACCACGGTGCTGCAAGTCAGCGCGGCCTTGCTGTGGCTGGTGGAACAGGGGGTGAGCCTGGTCAACCTGAGCCTGGGCCTGCAGCAGGACCGTCCGGTGCTGCGCCAGGCATGCGCGGCGGCCCTGGAGGCCGGGGTGTTGCTCTGCGCGTCCAGCCCGGCACGGGGCGGGCCGGTGTACCCGGCCAGCTACCCGGGAGTGTTGCGCATCACCGGCGATGCCCGGTGTCGTGAGGGGCAGTGGTCGTGGCTCGACACGGCCCAGGCGGACTTCGGCGCTGCGGTCGGCGAGCGGGCCGGCAACGCCGGTGCCAGTCTGGCCTGCGCCGCGCTCAGCGGGTTGATCTGTGCCTACCTGCGCGAACACCCGGGGGCGGACCGCGAGCAGGTGCTGGCGTACCTGCGCGAGCACGCGGCCTTCACCGGTCCCGAGCATCGCAGAGGCGAGCATGCCTGAGCCGCGCATACTGATTCTCGGCGCCGGCCCGGCCGGTGGCGCCACGGCCATTGGCCTGCGCCGGCTGGGCTACGACGTCGAAGTCGTTTCCGACTGGCGCCGCTTCGATGCCGTGGAGGGCGTTTCCCAGCGGGTGCTGGAGGGACTGCGCCATGCCGGCCTTGGCAGCGCCCTGGCGCTTGCCGCCGTGCCGGCCCGGCGCCGGGTGCACTGGAACGGGACAGATCAGCAGCTCAATCAGGAATATCTGCTGGACCGACGCCTGTTCGACAGCGCCCTGCGCGATGACCTGCGCCGGGCGGGCGCGCGGGTCATCGAAGGGCGGGTGCGCGAGGTCCACAGTGACGCCCAAGGGCACCGCGTGGTACTGGACAATGGCCAGGCCCTGCTGGCTGACTTTCTCGTCGAAGCGCGCGGGCGTCAGGCGCCACTGGGCAGCAACCGCCTGCGTGGCCCGGAAAGCGTCAGCCTGCTCAATCTCTGGCAGGGTGAACCGGGTGAGCCTGTGTCGGCGGTGGAAAGCCTCGACGATGGCTGGGCCTGGATGGCGCGCATGGCCGATGGCCGTTGCTATTGGCAGGTCACCCTGGACAGTGGCGCGACCCGCCTGCCTGGCCGTGCGCAATTACCCGATTACTGTGCCGATCGCCGGCAGCAGTCGGCGCTGGTGGGCGAGCTGTTCGGGGCAGGTGCCTGGCAGGCGGCTGAACTGCATGCGCGCAGCAGCACGGCGATCCTGGCCGGCGATTGTGTGGGCGATAACTGGGTAAAGGTGGGCGATGCAGCGATGGCGGTGGACCCGTTGTCGGGCAATGGCATCTTCCAGTCACTGTCCTCGGCGTTGCAGGCACCGGCGGTGATCAATACGGTGTTGCGCCATCCGCAACGTGTGGACCTGGCCCGGCGCTTTCATCAAGAGCGGATCGAACAGCTGTTCCTGCGCTTTGCGCGGATCGGCCGGGACTTCTATGCCCAGGAACAACGCGGCGTCGGGCAGCCATTCTGGGACCCGCGCCGTAGCTGGCCGGATGACCAGCCGATCCATGTGCCGGCCGACTTTGGCAAGCTGCAGGTCGAGCGGCGCCCGGTGATTCGCGACGGTCTGATCGACGAAGCCGAGGTGGTGGTCGGCCCTGACCAGCCATTGGGTATCTGGCATGTGCAGGGCGTGGAAGTGGCGCCGCTGGTGCATGGCCTGCAGGCCGGGCAGCGCCTTGAAACGCTGCTGGCCCATCGGCCGGCCGGCGAACAGGCGATGCTGCGCGCCTGGCTCACCGCCCAGGGCCACCGCGCCTAGGCGCGGTGGCCCTGTGGGAGCGGGCTTGTCCCGCGATTGCGTGCTGTCAGACTCACCGGATCGCGGGGCAAGCCCGCTCCCACAGGGGGAGCGGTGTGCACCGACTTACAGCTTGATCAGCACCGATTTGAGCTCGGTATAGTGCTCGATCGCCGCAGCCCCCATTTCCCGACCAACGCCCGACAACTTGTAGCCACCGAACGGCAAGGCCGGGTCCAGGGCGCTGTGGCAGTTGACCCACACCGAACCGGACTTGATCCGCGGGATCATCCGGTGCACCGCCGCCAGGTCGTTGGACCAGATGCTCGCACCCAGGCCATAGGGGTTGTCGTTGGCCATGTGCAGCACTTCATCGATATCGTCGAACGGCATGGCCACCAGTACCGGGCCGAAGATCTCTTCCTGCACCAGCCGATGGCGCTGGTCGACATCGACGATCACCGTCGGCTTGACGAAATAACCCGGCCCGAACCCGTCGCCGCCACAGGCGATGGTCGCACCCAGTTCACGGCCCAGGTTGATGTAGCCGGTGACCCGATCCTGCTGCTTGGCCGAGATCAGCGGGCCCATCTGCACCTTCGGGTCCAGGCCGTTGCCCAGGGTCATGCCGTTGGCGATGCCGGCGATGTCGGCCACTACATTGTCGAAATGCTTGCGCTGCACATAGAGGCGCGACCCCGCGCAGCACACCTGGCCCTGGTTGAAGAAGATCGCCGTGGCAGCGCCGGCGGCGGCTTCCTGCAGGTTGGCGTCGGCCATGACGATGGTCGGCGACTTGCCGCCCAGTTCCAGGGTGACGCGGGTCATGTTCTCCATCGCCGCCTTGCCGATCTGCTTGCCGACTTCGGTGGAGCCGGTGAAGGTCAGCTTGTCGACGCCCGGGTGACGGGTCAGGGCGGCGCCGGCATTGAGGCCGGTGCCGGTGATAACGTTGAACACGCCGTCCGGGTAGCCGGCTTCCTGCACCAGCTCGGCCAGTTTCAGCGCGGTCAGCGGGGTCTCGTCCGCAGGCTTGAGCACCACGGTGCAGCCGGTGGCCAGGGCCGGGCCGAGCTTCCAGCAGGCCAGCAGCAGAGGGAAGTTCCAGGCGACGATGGCGCCGACCACGCCGATGGCTTCACGGCGGATAAAGCCGTGGAACTGGTCATTGGGCATCAGTGGGAGCGAAGGTTCCACCGTCGAGCCTTCGATCTTGGTCGCCCAGCCGGCCATGTAGCGCAGAAAATCGATTGCCAGTTGCACGTCCATGACCTTGGCCACGGCGGCGCTCTTGCCGTTGTTCAGGCACTCGAGCTCGGCCAGCTCCTGGGCGTCGCGCTCCATCAGGTCGGCCAGGCGCCACAGCAGGTTCTGCCGCTCACGCGGGCGCAGGCGGCTCCAGGCGGAGTCGTCGAAGGCCGCGCGGGCGGCCTTGACGGCACGGTCGACGTCTTCACTGTCGGCGCACGGCACCTCACCCAGCACCTCGCCGGTGGCCGGGTTGCGAAAGCTCATGGTCTGGCCGCTCTGCGCATCCTGCCAGTGTGCGCCGATGCGCATTTTCAGTTTACGGTCGAGAAAAGCCTGGGTGCCAGGGAGGATGGGCAGGGTCGAAAGCATGGGGCGGCGCCTCTTGTCATTGGATGTGCAGGGCGCTTTCGCAACCACCATGCCAAGCCCTTAATACCGACTCAACCTGTTGATATAAAAGAACAATTAATATCAGATCGAGCACCGGGGCATTGCTCGGGTTGTAGCAGTTTGAGACGCCATGAGACAGCCGTGGAACAGTCCGGCGCTGGCCTAAGCTTGTGGCGAGCGAGGCGCGTGTCTCAAGGTGCAACGGGCTGTCGCAAATTTAGACGCCCGGTGTGGATCCCAACACCTGGTAGAACACCCGTTACGTCGCACAAGCTATTGAAAATAAAGAATTTGCGAAGATTGGCACAGATTCTGTATTGCTCATTCGCAGAAGCACCTACGGCACCCAGTGTGCAAGAACGATAAGAACAACACCGTGGAGGTCTGACCTTGAGAATGACTCGACTCCGGCGACACACCAGCCGCCTGGCGCTGATCGCCGCCGCCTTGCTGTGCGCCCAGGCCCAGGCCGCAGAGCCTGGCGCCAACCTGCTGCAGACCAAGTGCATGGGCTGTCACATTGCGGAAGGCAATGACACGTACAGCCGCATCAGCCACCAGCGCAAGACCCCGGAAGGCTGGCTGATGAGCATCGGTCGCATGCAGGTCATGCATGGCCTGCAGATCAGCGATGAGGAGCGCCGCACCCTGGTCAAGTACCTGGCCGACCGGCAGGGCCTGGCGCCCAGCGAAACCGAAGGCGTGCGCTACGCCATGGAGCGGCGCCTGAATACGGTCGAGCAGTTCGACGACAAACTCAGCCAGACCTGCGGCCGCTGTCACTCCGGCGCACGGGTCGCCCTGCAGCGGCGCCCGGCCAAGGAGTGGGAACACCTGGTCAACTTCCACCTGGGCCAATGGCCGTCGCTGGAATACCAGGCCCAGGCGCGCGACCGCGACTGGCTGCCGATCGCCCTGAATGAAATGGTGCCGGAGCTGGCCAAGCGCTTCGCCTTCGACACCCCGGCCTGGGCCGACTGGCAGAAAGCCAAACCCAAGGCCGAAGTGCTGGCGGGTCAGTGGGCCTTCAGCGGCCATATGCTGACCAAGGGTGACGTACGCGGTGTGATGAGCATTGCTGGTGCCGAGGGCGATGGCTTCAAGGTCGAGCTCAAGGGCCAATACGCCGACGGCACGCCGTTCCAGGGCAGTGGCTCGGCGATTCTCTACAACGGCTACGAATGGCGCGGCAACGTCAAGATCGGCGACACCAGCATGCGCCAGGTGTTCGCCGCACTGGACGGCGAGATGAAAGGGCGCATGTTCGAGGCCGAGCATGACGAGCGCGGCCTGGACTTCACCGCGGTGAAGGAGGGCAAGGCGCGCCTGCTGGCGGTACAACCGTCGTTCATCAAGGCCGGCAGCGAGGTCGAGCTGACCCTGGTGGGCAGTGGCCTGTCGGGCAAGCCGGACCTGGGCGCCGGTATCGAAGTCACCCAGGTGCTGGCGTCCGGCGCCAACCAGGTACGGGTCAAGGCCCGTGCCGCCAAGGATGCCGCGCCGGGTGTGCGCGAAGTCAGCCAGGGCGCGCTCAAAGGCGTGAACCTCACCGTGTACGACAAGGTCGAGCAAGTCAAAGTGGTGCCGGCCTTCTCCATTGCCCGCATCGGCGAGAACGGCGGCAGCACGCCGAAGGTCCAGGGCCGCTTCGAGGCCGAGGCCTGGGGCAAGGACGCCAAGGGCGAGCCGCTGCGCATCGGCTACCTGCCGGCCAGCTGGACGGTGGAGCCTTTCGACGAAAGGGCCAAGGAGGACGAAGACGTCAAATACGCAGGAAAAATGCAGGACAACGGCGTCTTCCTGCCCGGTGGCGCCGGGCCCAACCCCGAGCGGCGGATGATGACCAACAACGCCGGCAACCTGAAAGTGATCGCCAAGCTCGAAGACGGCGGACAGCAGGGCGAAGGCCACCTGATCGTCACCGTCCAGCGCTGGAACAACCCACCGCTGCCGTAAGCGGCCGTGATCCGCACGGGCGCTACGGCGCCCGGTTAGCCACGTAGATCGGGATGCACATCGGGAGGTCGCCATGGGCGCACAATTGAATCTGGTCGAGCGCAACCTGCATGAAGTGCAGGTGGATGCCGACCGCATGCTGTTCCATATACCCAGCAGCTCGCTGTTTGCCACTGACGCGGTGACCGGCGGGATCATCGATGCCTTGCGCGAGCAGGGCTGTTCGTCCGAAGAGTTGCTGCAACGTCTTGAGCCCCACTTCGCCGGCCAGGACGTCATCGACACCCTGCGCGAGCTGATGGCCCTGGAAGTGGTCAGCGACGGCTCGCCGCTGACCCCGGAAATCGGCCTGACGCGCGTCGAGCGCACGGCGTTGAACACCGTGGTACTGAACGTCAACACCGGCTGCAACCTCAGCTGCAGCTATTGCTACAAGGAAGACCTGGACAAGCCCTCGGCCGGCAAGAAAATGAGCGTCGCCACCGCCGAATCCTCGGTGGAGATGCTGCTCAAGGAGTCGCCGGACGAGACCCGCTACACCGTGGTGTTCTTCGGTGGCGAGCCACTGTCCAACCGGCCGCTGATCGAGCACATGGTCGGCTATTGCGAACGGCGCTTCGCCGAACTGGGCAAGCAGGTCGAGTTCGTCATGACCACCAATGCCACGCTGCTCACCGAAGAGATCGTCGACTGGCTCAATGCCCATCGCTTCGGGCTGTCGGTGAGCATCGACGGGCCCAAGACCGTGCATGACCGCAACCGCATCACGGTCGGCGGGCAGGGCACCTACGACGTGGTCCGGCGCAAGGCCGACATGCTGCTGTCGCGCTATGACAGCCGTCCGGTCGGGGCGCGGGTGACCCTGACCCGGGGTATCACCGATGTCGAGACCATCTGGAACCACCTGTTCAACGAGATGGGCTTTGCCGAAGTGGGCTTTGCCCCGGTGACCTCGGGCGACATGGCCGACTTCAACCTCAGCGCCGGCGAGCTGGTCGAGGTCTTCGCCAACATGAAGGCCCTGGGCCGGCGTTACCTGGAAGCGGCGCTGGAGCACCGCAATATCGGCTTCTCCAACCTGCACCAGCTGATTACCGACATCCATGAAGGGCACAAGAAAGCCCTGCCATGCGGTGCCGGCCTGAAGATGCTGGCGGTCGACCACCAGGGTGAGCTGAACCTCTGCCACCGCTTCACCGGCTCCAGCCTGCCGACCTTCGGCAACGTGCACAGCGGGGTGAAACAGGTGGAGCTCAACGACTTCCTGTCCCAGCGCCTGGACCGTAGCGGCACCGGTTGCGACAGCTGCCGCATCCGCAACCTGTGCTCGGGCGGTTGCTACCACGAAAGCTATGCCCGCTATGGCGATCCGACCCACCCGACCTATCACTACTGTGAACTGATGCGCGACTGGGTCGACTTCGGTATCGAAGTCTACAGCCGCATCATGGCCGCCAACCCGGCCTTCATCAGCCACTACATCACTCCGCGCAAGGCACACTGACATGAAACACCTCAAGCCGCTGAACAACAAAGCCCAGATTCTTGAGCAAGCAGTCGCCCAGGACCGTGTCGAGGAAGTGGTGGCCATGAGCGCCGTGGCCGGTTGCACCGCCACCACCGACCCGGGCTGGGAAGTGGATGCCTTCGGGGGCGTCAGCTCGCTGTGCCAGCCGATGGAGGCCGACCTTTATGGCTGCTCCGACCCGTGCTGGTGGCCGGCCCAGGTGCCCGACATGATGAGCACCTACCAGGACTGGAACGCCCAGGCCACCAACTCCCAGGACGACTGGCGCAACCTCGGCACCGTGTTCCCGAAAGACAAGTGACCGGCCGACAAGAACAACAAGGGGAAACCGCATGAAAGCTGGAGTTTTCGCACAACTGGCGTTCACCGTCGCCGCCTCTGCCGCCAGTGTCGGCACCTGGGCCGCCGACAGCAGCGCGCCTGCGCTCAAGGCCGGTCATGAGTACATGATCGTCACCAACTACCCGAACAACCTGCACGTGATCGACCTGGCCAGCGACGAGGTCTACAAGAGCTGCAAGCTGCCGGACGCCTTCGGGCCCGGCACCGCCATGATGGCGCCGGACAACCGAACCGCCTATGTGCTCAACAACCACTATGGCGACCTGTACGGCATCGACCTGGACACCTGCCAGTCGGTGTTCCACGCCAGCCTGTCGAGCACCCCGGGCGAGGTGGGGCGTTCGATGTATTCCTTTGCCATCAGCCCCGACGGCAAGGAAGTGTACGCCACGGTCAACCCGACCCAGCGCCTGAACGATCACTACGTGGTCAAGCCGCCGCGCCTGGAAGTGTTCAGCACCGCCGACGGCCAGGACGCCAAGCCGGTACGCAGCTTCCCCATGCCGCGCCAGGTCTACCTGATGCGGGCGGCGGACGATGGCAGCCTGTTCGTCGCCGGCGCCGACATCTACAAGATGGACGTCAAGACCGGCAAGTACGAGGTGGCCCTGCCGCTGCGCAACTGGAAACGCCCGGGCTTCAGCGCCCCGGACGTGCTGTACTTCTGGCCGCACCAGACCGCGCAGCATGATTTCACCATGCTCTACACCGTGTCGCGCTTTACCGACGACAAACAGGACCCGGCCACGGCCGAGCCGATGTACGGCTACCTGAGCATCGACCTCAAGACCGGCAAGAGCAGCTACCGTGAGTTCGCCTCGCTGACCGAGTTGTACTTCACCGGGCTGCGCTCGCCCCAGGACGAGAACCAGATGTACGGGGTGCTCAACCGCCTGGCCCGCTACGATATCAAGGAGCGCAAGCTGATCAAGGCCGCGAACCTGGAGCACACCTACTACTGCGTCGCCTTCAACAAGAAGGGCAGCAAGCTGTACCTGGCAGGGACCTTCAATGATATTGCGGTGTTCGATCCGCAGAGCCTGGAGAAGGTCAAGAACATCAAGTTGCCAGGCGGCGACATGTCGACCAGCACCACCCAGGTGTTCATCCGCTAAGCCGCTATCGCAGGCTTCCACAGGGGACTGCTGTTACCTCCAGGTCCCCTGTGGGAGCAACTATCTTTGTGGGAGCGGGCTTGCCCCGCGATTGCGATCAGTCAGTTACATCGCATCGCGGGGCAAGCCCGCTCCTACAGGGGCCGGTGGTGCCTCCAGGTCGCCATTCACCCGCACAACAAGAACAAGAGAACACCATGAACACGCAGAGCTATACCCAGGGGCGGCAGGACACTCAGCTGCTCGAGATGTGCATCGGAGGGGCCTTCGACCTCACCGTTTCGCGCTTTGCCCGGCGCGAGGCGCTGGTGGTCCGGCACCAGGGGCTGCGCTACAGCTGGCAGACCCTGGCCGAGGCGGTCGAGCGTCACGCCCGGGCGCTGATGGCCCTGGGTCTTGCGCGCGGCGACCGCCTGGGCATCTGGGCACCCAACTGCGCCCAATGGTGCATCACCCAGTTCGCCAGTGCCAAGATCGGCGCCATCCTGGTCAACATCAACCCGGCCTACCGCAGCAACGAGCTGGAATACGCGCTGAGCCAGTCGGGCTGTCGTTGGGTGATCTGTGCCGATGCCTTCAAGACTTCCGACTACCACGCCATGCTGCTGGAGCTGGCACCCGGGCTGGCGACCAGCAGTCCCGGTGAACTGGCGTGCGAGCACCTGCCCGAATTGCGCGGGGTGGTCAGCCTGGCCAACGAGCCACCGGCGGGCTTCCTGTCCTGGGCAGCCTTGCAGGAACGGGCCGCGGCGGTCAGCGTCGAGGACCTGGCAGCGCGCCAGGCCAGCCTGAATTGCGACGAACCGATCAATATCCAGTACACCTCCGGCACCACCGGCTTTCCCAAGGGCGCGACCCTCAGTCATTACAACATCCTCAACAACGGCTACATGGTCGGCGAAAGCCTGGGCCTGACCGAGCACGACCGCCTGGTGGTACCGGTGCCGCTGTACCACTGCTTCGGCATGGTCATGGCCAACCTCGGCTGCCTGACCCATGGCTCCACCCTGATCTATCCTGGCGACGCCTTCGATCCGCTGGCCACCCTGCAGGCGGTGGCCGAGGAAAAGGCCACCGCGCTGTATGGGGTGCCGACCATGTTCATTGCCGAGCTGGATCATCCCCAGCGCGACAGCTTCGACCTGTCCAGCCTGCGCACCGGCATCATGGCGGGGGCCAACTGCCCGATCGAAGTCATGCGCCGGGTGATCGATGAACTGCACATGAGCGAGGTGCAGATTGCCTACGGCATGACCGAGACCAGCCCGGTGTCCCTGCAGACCGGCCCCGACGATGACCTGGAGCTGCGCGTGACCAGCGTCGGGCGCACCCAGCCGCACCTTGAAAGCAAGATCATCGACACGGCCGGGCAGTGCGTGCCCCGTGGCGAGGTCGGCGAACTGTGCACCCGTGGCTACAGCGTCATGCTCGGTTACTGGAATAACCCGGTGGCCAGCGCCGACAGCATCGACGAGGACGGCTGGATGCACACCGGCGACCTGGCGTGCATGGACGAGCAGGGCTACGTGCGCATTGTCGGGCGCAGCAAGGACATGATCATTCGTGGCGGTGAGAACATCTATCCGAGGGAGCTGGAAGAGTTCTTCCTGACCCATCCGGCGGTGGCCGATGTCCAGGTCATCGGCATTCCCTGCGCCCGCTATGGTGAGGAGATCGTCGCCTGGATCAGGCTGCACCCGGGCGAAGGCCCGGACGAGGAACAGTTGCGCGACTGGGCCCGGGCACGCATCGCCCACTTCAAGGTGCCGCGTTACTTCCGCTTCGTCGACCAGTTCCCGATGACGGTGACGGGCAAGGTGCAGAAATTCCGCATGCGCGAGATCAGCATCGAGGAATTGCAGTTGCCCTGATCGTGTGGGAACAACTGTCTTTGTGGGAGCTGGCGCAGCCTGCGATCGGCTGCGCAGCAGTCGCAATCGGCTCAGCTCGGTGGGTCTGAAGGCATTG
>NZ_JALRNG020000063.1:0-18710 GCF_030272875.2 Pseudomonas sp. BJa5 | reverse complement strand
GCCGGATGCAGGAGCAAGCGGTTTTGCCTACTTTTCCCAAGAGAAAAGTAGGCCGCCGTAAAGGCGGAAGGGGCCGGTAGCGTCACCACATGCAATGGATAAGCTCGCAAGCCCAAGCCCAAGCCCAAGCCCAAGCCCAAGGACCATAGCCCCCAGGATTCCGTGAAGAACCAAACAAAAAGCCCGGGCCTTCCCCGCACGGCATGGCCCAGGCAAAAAGGCATCCGCTCGGCAGCGTGGTTGACGCGGCCTGGGCGGACAAATGGAAATCGGCAGGTACTCACCAGAACTTCCAGGTATAGGAAGTGCCCAGTCGATACTCGTTGTAGTCATTGCCGTAGTGCTGCTGGGTATGCAGGTTGCGCAGGTCGAAGGCGAGGCTCTTCAACGGCCCGCTCTGCACGACGTAGCTCAGCACGATGTCGCGCTCGCTTTCCTGCTCGCGGGCAAGACCTCGGCCGCGATCGATATCGGTGCCCTTGATGTAACGGGTGAAGAAGTTCAGCCCGGGCACGCCCAGGGCGGCGAAGTTGTAGCCGTAGCGCACCGACCAGCTGCGCTCGTCAGGGCGAATGAAGGGCAGCCCGGCCCAGTTGGGCAGGTACAACTGCGGTACATAGCCGTTGAGGGTGGGGAACACCGTGTCGCCGGTCATGCGCTGGTAGCTGGCACCGATCAGGTGGCCGCTTTTCTCCAGGGTCAGCAGACCAAAGTAGGCACGGTTGTCGACCTCACCGCTACGGGCGTTGCCGTCGTCACGGTTGTCGAAGTAGCCGATGTGGGTTTTCAGCAGGTAACCGTCGGCGAACTTCAGGGCGTGCTTGAAGCCGCCGTAGTCCTGCTTGTAGATGTCGTTGAGCACGCCATGGAAGTAGCTGGCCTGCAGGTCCGGCGTCAGCGCATAGGTAGCGCCGAAGAAGTCCAGGCCTTCGCTGTCCAGGCTGTCGGAGGTGCCTTGGCGGTACAGGCGTTCATGGTTGGAAGACTCGCGGCTGACGATCGACCAGAACCGCCCACCGACCAGTTGCAGGCGCTCGATGTCTCGCGACTCGATGACGGCGCCCTGGTAGATGGTGTCGAGCAGACGACTGGGGTCGTTGGAGGCGACCGGGTAGTTGGGCCGCTGGTCACCGATCTTCAGCTCGGTGCTTTGGTACTTGAGCTTGAAGGTTGCCCCGGCACGGCTGTACTCGGGGGCCGTCTGTTGCTGGTGCTTGCTGAAGGGCAGCGAGCCATCGTTACCGGTGGAGTCCAGGCGCACGCCTACTTGACCGTCAAGGTCCAGGCCCAGGGCCAGCGGCGTGTCGGTGTAGCCGGATTGAAACTGCAGGTCGAATCCTTGCGACCAGTTGCCGACCTTGGAAACCGGCGCTCCCGGGTTGGTGAAGTTGCGGTCCAGGAACAGGTTCCTGGCGCTCAGCTGGAGGTGGCTGTCATCGACGATGTCGGCCTGCCCTGTCAGCGGCAGTGCCGTGCCGATGCACAAGAGCAAGGGGGTCGCACCTAGCGGCCATTTGCGTTTCATGGGAAATCCTGTAGCAGCGGACAGGGCAACGGGCTGGCCGTCGATCAACCAGGCGGCATCGACCCGACCAGGCCCGTCGACCTGTCACGTGGTGGTGGTGTTTCAGGTATCAGCGGCAGGTGGGGCACAGGCGCTGCCGTTCAGGCAATGCCCTTCCCGCCTGCCCCAGGATCGTCAGTTCGCCTGCGGATGCTCGCGTTCCATGCTGGCCCGGAAGCACTGGCAACCCTTGAGCAGCAGCACGATTGCCAGCAGCGACGCGCCGACGCTGACGATCGACATCGACGAGCCCACCGCCAGTGGCGAGCCGAAATAGCGGTCGGTCAGCAAGGCCACTAGGGTAGTGCCCACGCCCAGGCCCAGCAGGTTGCTGACCAGCAGGAACAGCGCCGAGACCTGGGCGCGCACCTGGTTGGGCGAGAGGATCTGCATGGCTGCCGTGGAGGTCGGCATCGGGAAGGAGGCAAAGAACATCGCCGGTACCAGTAACGCCACCGACAACCACAGCTGATCGACCTGGGAGTACAGCACGGCAGGCACGATCATCCCGACGGCGCCAATCAGCCCGGTGCGCATCGGCGCATCGGTACGGCCACGCTTGGCCAGGTGGTCGGTCAACCAGCCGCCACACACCACGCCGGTGGTATTGGCCAGCAACATGACGGTGCCGAGCATGAAACCGGCCTGCTCCGGGCTCAGGCCGAACTTGCGGATGTACAGCGCAGGCGTCCAGCTCATCATGCAGTACAGGGCCATGGCGTAGAACGAAAAGCCCAGGTAGTGGCAGGCAAAGGTCTTCCGGTGGCGCCCGATGAAGCGCAGGCCGTCGGACAGGCGGACCTTTTTCGGCTGTCCGTCGGCATCCCGTTGCACGCCCTTGCGCTCAGGATTGCGCACCGTCAGCCAGACCAGCAAGCCGACGATCACCCCGGGCAGCCCGACGATGAAGAACGCCAGTTGCCAGGTCTTGATCACCCCCAGTACGGCCACCTCGATGGTAGCGCTGCCCTTGAGCATGGCGATCACATAGCCGCCGACCAGGAAGGCGATCCCGCCGCCGACGAAGGAGCCGACCGAGTAGATGCCCACGGCCCGCCCGAGCTTTTCCCGGGGGAACATGTCGCTGAACATCGAATAGGCCGAAGGCGACAAGGCCGCCTCACCGACACCGACGCCGATGCGCGCCAGGAACATCTGCAGGAAATTCTTGCTGAAGCCGCAGGCAGCGGTGGCCAGGCTCCAGAACACCACGCCGATGGCGATGATCCGCGGCCGCGAGAAACGGTCGGCCAGGTAGGCGATCGGCATGCCCATAAAGGCGTAGAACAACGAGAATGCCAGGCCGTGCAGGAGACTGAACTGGGTATCGGTCAGGTTCAGGTCGGCCTTGATCGGCTCGATCATCAGGGCGAGGATCTGCCGGTCGACGAAGGAGAAGATGTACGCCACCATGCACAGCATGACCACATACCATTCATAGGCATAGCGCTGTTTCGCTTGTTCGAGTTGTTGCGGTTTGACCTGAGTGTTCATGGACCTGTGGTTCCTGATTGGACAGCCTGGATAGCTCCCGCGCGTGACCGGACAGGCTCAGCCTTGCCGGGACATTCGGGAGGTAGTGGGAAAAGGCAGTGACCTGTCAGAAACAGGCGGACACGAACAGACGCGCAGACGTGGATTCACGCATGACCAAGTGCCTTTGTTGTTATTGGATTGGCGTAGAGGGCAACAAAGAGGAGTGGAGCGCTGAGCAATGGCGCTGCCGGCGATGGCAGGCAGCGCACGCTTCAGTAGCCGGCTTCGCAGCCCGGCCTGTCAGACTTCCTGCAGAGCGCGGGGACGGTGGCTGCGCGCTTGTGCCTGCGGAGTGTCGGCGGCCTGCAACTGGAAGTCGAACGCCAGGGTCGCGAAGCGCTCGCCTTCGACCCCGCGGTCGCGGGCTGCAGCGGCGTCGGTGACAAACTGCAGGTCGCCGACCAGGCCGTCGCGGGTGGCATAGGCGAAGTCGTCCCACAGGTACTTGTCACCGGCCAGGTTGATCTGGGTGGTCAGGTGACGATAGCCCGGTGCCGAGATGAAGAAGTGGATGTGCGCCGGACGATTGCCATGGCGGCCCAGCAGGTTGAGCGCCTCCTGGGTGGTGCCTGCCGGCGGGCAACCGTAGCCGTTCGGCACGATGCTGCGGGCGCGGTAGCAGCCCTGGGCGTCGGTAATGACGCGACGGCGCAGGTTGAACGCGGACTGGGTGGTATCGAAGTACGAGTAGCTGCCTTGGGTGTTGGCGTGCCACAGATCGACCATGGCGCCCGCCAGCGGTTTGCCGTCGGCATCCAGCACCCGGCCCTGGAGGAACATCACCGTACCCGGATCGGTACCGTCGTCCATGCGGGTTTCGCCCTCACTCAACGGGGCGCCGGCAACGTACAGCGGGCCTTCGATGGTACGCGGGGTGCCGCCGGTCAGGCCGGCCTCGGCGTCCCTGGCGTCCTGCAGCAGGTCGAGGAAGTGCTCGATACCCAGGCCGGCCACCAGCAAGCCGGCCTCGTTACCCTTGCCCATGCGGTTGAGGTAGTCCACGGCCTTCCAGAACTCGTCATCGGTGATCTGCAGGTCTTCGACCAGCCGGGCGACATCGCCGAGCAGGCGCAGGATGATCTGCTTGAACCTCGGGCTGCCCTGGTCATTGCCAAGGCCTGCGACTTGCTCGAAGAACGCTTTGACTTCGGCGGTTTGGGAAATGGTCACGGTCATTTGGATTACCTCGAATTATTGTTGTCAGGTAGTTGCCAGGCTTGCCCGGCGGTCAACGGTCGTCGGCGTGGATGGATGACGGGTGACGGCACAGCCCGTCGACCTCGATGTCCATGTAGGGGAACAGCGGCAGTTGCATCAAGGTGTCGTGCAGGGCCTCGACGCTGGCAACGTCGAAGACGCTGTAGTTGGCGTAATGCCCGGCGATGCGCCACAGGTGGCGCCAGGTGCCCTCGCGCTGCAGGCGCTGGGCCAGTTCCTTCTCGTCGGCCTTGAGCTTCGCGGCCCGGGCCGGGTCCATGTCGACCGGCAACTTCACGGTCATCTTCACGTGGAACAGCATGGTCTCTCTCCTTGCATCGAGTCAGGTTCAGCGGCGGGCGAAACGGGCCAGGCGCGTTTCATCCAGGGTCAGGCCCAAGCCTGGCGTATGCGGTACATGAAGCTGGAAG
Organism: Pseudomonas sp. BJa5; assembly: GCF_030272875.2. NCBI lineage: Bacteria > Pseudomonadati > Pseudomonadota > Gammaproteobacteria > Pseudomonadales > Pseudomonadaceae > Pseudomonas > Pseudomonas sp. BJa5. The sequence continues at coordinate 13,982 of NZ_JALRNG020000063.1, read as the reverse complement.
TCGCGGTACTCCGGGGCCCGGGTCACGACGTCCTCGGTCAGCAGCAGCGGCCCGAACAACTCGGTGCCCCAGGTCAGCTGACGCAGGGTCAGGAAGGCATGGGCGCTGGCCAGGGTGCCGACCGCGCCCTCGAGCATGGTCCCGCCGTACAAGGCGATACCGGCGGCCTCGGCGATCTGCGCGGTACGCAGCACGGCCCGGGGGCCGCCGTTCTTGGCAATCTTCAGGGCGAAGATGCTGGCCGCGCCGTCGGCCGCCAGGCTGAAGGCATCCTCGACGCTCTCGATCGACTCATCGGCCATGATCGGTGCCGGACTGCGCTGGTTGAGGCGCACCTGGCCGCTGCGGTTGATCCGCGAGATCGGCTGTTCGATCAGGTCGATGCCGTTGTCGCCCAGCACCCGGCACGCGCGGATGGCCTGGGACTCGTCCCAGTACTGGTTGACGTCGACCCGCACGCTGGCCCGTTCGCCCAGTTCTCGCTTGATCGCGATGACATGCTTGAGGTCCTGTTCCAGCGGGTTGGCGCCGATCTTCAGCTTGAACAGCCGGTGTCGGCGGATTTCCAGCATATGCTCGGCTTCGGCGATATCCCGGGCGGTGTCGCCGCTGGCCAGGGTCCAGGCCACTTCCAGGCTGTCGCGCACCCGCCCGCCGAGCAGTTCGCTGACCGGCAGCCCCAGGCGTTTGCCCTGGGCATCGAGCAAGGCGCTCTCGATGGCGGACTTGGCGAAGGTGTTGCCCTTGGCCAGCTTGTCGAGCTTGAGCATCGCGGCGTTGATATTGTCGGCCGGCATGCCGACCAGTGCCGGGGCCAGGTGTGCATCGATATTGGTCTTGATCCCCTCGGGGCTTTCGTACCCGTAGGCCAGGCCGCCGATGGTGGTGGCCTCGCCAATGCCCTCTACCCCGTCGCTGCAGCGCAGGCGCAGGATCACCAGGGTTTGCTGCTGCATGGTGTGCATGGCCAGCTTGTGCGGGCGGATCGTCGGCAGGTCGACGATCAGTGCCTCCAGGCGTTCGATTACAGCGTTTGTCATTGTTCGACTGTCCCGTCAATGCAGGTCGCAGGTGGCTGACCCGAGACCCAAGATTTACTTGATTTTTCAAGCATTGCGCGAGACCCTGAGCGCCGTCCAATATCAAATTTGTCTGCCACCATACCCGGGAGGTCTGATGGAGCTGCGTCACCTTCGCTACTTCAAGGTCCTGGCCGAGACCCTCAATTTCACCCGCGCGGCCGAGGTGCTGCACATGGCCCAGCCGCCGTTGAGCCGACAGATCGGGCAGCTCGAAGAGGAGCTGGGCGCACTGTTGGTGATTCGCGAACGGCCACTGCAACTGACCGAGGCCGGGCGCTTTTTCTACGAACAGATCTGCCCACTGCTCGAGCAGTTGCAGAGCATCGGCGAAAACACCCGGCGCATCAGCCAGAAGAAGCGCCAATGGCTCGGGATCGGCTTCGCCCCTTCGACCCTGTACGCGGTGTTGCCGGAGCTGATCCGCGAGCTGCGCCGCGACGGGGAACTGGAGCTTGGCTTGAGCGAAATGACCACCCTGCAACAGGTCGAAGCGCTGAAAAACGGCCGGATCGATATCGCCTTCGGCCGGCTGCGAATCGACGACCCGGCCATCCTCCAGCAAGTGCTGCGCGAAGATCCGCTGGTTGCGGTCCTGCCCAGCGGCCATCCGCTGGTCGGACAAGCCCTGACGCTGGCGCAACTGGCCAATGAACCGTTCGTCCTCTACCCGGCCAGACCGCGGCCAAGCTACGCCGATCACGTGCTTGGCCTGTTCGCCCAGCACGGCATGAGCATCACGGTGAGCCAGTGGGCCAACGAACTGCAGACGGCGATTGGCCTGGTAGCCGCCGGCCTGGGCGTCACCCTGGTGCCGGCGTCGGTCCAGCAACAGCATCGCACCGATACCGAGTACGTCGCCCTGCTCGACTCCAGTGCCGTCAGCCCGATCATCCTCAGTCGACGCAAGGGCGATATGACACCGGTGGTCCAGCACTGCCTGGCACTGATTGCCCAGGTGACCTCCTGAGCGCAGCGGCCCCCGTGCTTGCCGGCTGGTAATGCTGGCTTCACCTGCGGCCCTTCGCTTGCATCACCGGGCATCTTCAGACTTCGTTAAGAAATGCCCCGGATACTCCTCCCAGTGCTATTGCGGGAGGCAATCCACCCATGCCCGATTTCGACTGGAACATCCCTTTGCCCCTGTGCTTCGGCCAGGCCGGCACACCACCGCTGATCCTGGCCGGCGCAGGCCCCGGGGACCCGCTGCGAGCGCCTTTCGAAGCCTTCATTGCGCAACGCTTTCGCAAGGCGCACGACGCCGAGATCCGCCATTTCATGCCGCAGCTGCTGGGCATGAGCACAACCGACGGTCAGCTCTGCGCCGTCGCCGGGGTGCGCCGGGCAGCTGACGAAGCGCTGTTCCTGGAACGCTACCTGGACCAACCCATCGAGCCGCTGATCAGCGCCACGGCCGGCTACCCGGTACAGCGCAGCAGCATTATCGAAGTCGGCAACCTGGCCGCCAGCGACACCGGCAATGCCCGGCTGAGCATCGTCGCCCTCACCTGCCTGCTGGCCATGGGCGGCCTGGAATGGGTGGCGTTCACCGGCAACATCGGCCTGGTCAACAGCTTTCACCGCCTGGGGCTCAAGCCGATAACCCTGTGCGCCGCCGATCCGGCGCGCCTGGGTGACGATCGCTACAGTTGGGGCAGCTATTACCAAAGCCGGCCCTGGGTACACGTGGGCAACATCCGCGCAGGCTTCGTGCACTTGCGCAACACGGGTCTGTTCAGCCGCCTGGGCCTGCCGTCATCCGCCGAGGGCAGCAGCCATGTCGCCTGAGGTGCAACGCTTCGAGCAGGTCCTGCGCAGCCACGGCGAGCGCACGCCCCAGGCCATCGCCCTGTGGGGCGACGGGCTGAAAATCGACTACGCCACCCTGTGTGCCGAAGTCAGCGAGCGCCAGCAATGCCTGCGCAAGGAACAGGTGCAGGTCGTCGCCCTGGCCCTGGACAACGGCAGCGAGGCCATGCTCTGGGACCTGGCCGCGCTGTTCGAAGGCCTGGCCTGCGTGACCCTGCCGCCCTTCTTCAGCCCGGCACAACGGGCCCACTGCCTGCAACAGAGCCAGGCGGCCAGGGTGATTGCCGAGCCACAACTGGGCGCCGAGTTGAGTGCGGCAGGCTATGAACAACGCGGCAGGTTCTGGTGCCGCACTTTCAGCGAGCCGGGCCGGATGCCCGGCGGCACCGCCAAGCTGACCTTCACCTCCGGCACCACCGGCACGCCCAAGGGCGTATGCCTGAGCGCCGACAGCCTGCTGCGGGTCGCGCGGGAGCTGGATAACGCCAGCAAACCCTGCGCGCCGCGCCACCACCTGGCGCTGTTGCCACTGGCGATCCTGCTGGAAAACCTGGGCTGCTATGCCGCGCTTTACGCGGGAGCCACCCTCAGTGTGCCCAGCCAGCAGACCCTCGGCATCCAGGGAGCCAGCGGCGTGCAGGTCGAGCCGTTGCTCGCCTGCCTGGCCAGCCGCGCACCCGAGAGCCTGATCCTGGTGCCGCAATTGTTGCAACTGCTGGTGGGCGCCGCCGAACAGCGGGCTTTCGACCCACGCTCGCTGCGCTTTGCCGCCGTCGGCGGTGCCCGCGTCTCGCTGGACTTGCTGCAACGTGCCGAGCGCGTCGGGTTGCCGGTCTACGAAGGCTATGGCCTGTCCGAATGCGCCTCGGTGGTGTGCCTCAACCGGCCCGGCGCCCGGCGCCCGGGCAGCGTCGGCCGGCCGCTACCGCACCTGCAGGTGAAACTGGCCGCGGATGGCGAAGTGCTGATCAAAGGGTCAACCCTGATCGGCTATCTGGGTGAAGCGCCGTTCACCGAGCAATGGTGGCCCAGCGGCGATCTCGGTGAGTTCGACCCGGAGGGCTTCCTCTACCTCAAGGGCCGCAAGAAACATCAGTTCGTCACCAGTTTCGGCCGCAACGTCAACCCGGAGTGGGTGGAGGCCGAACTCACCCAGCGCACCCACATCGCCCAGGCATTTGTGTATGGCGAGGCGCTGGCACGCAATCACGCGCTACTGTGGCCGCGCCGCGCCGACTGCTCCGACGCCGAGCTGGCCAGCGCCGTGGCCCAGGCCAACGAGGCATTGCCCGACTATGCCCGGGTCCACGACTGGACTCGCCTGGACCAACCCTTCTCGGTTGCCAACGGCCTGCTGACCGCCAATGGCCGCCCGCGCCGCGAAGCCATCCTCGCCCGCTTCCATGCCCGACTGACCGCATCCGCTGCCCCCAGGGAGTCTGCCTCATGACCTTTTTCGACACGCTGCAAGAAGCCACCCAGCAGGAACGCCACGAACTGTTCAACCTGCCGATCATCCTCGACGCGCTCGCCGGCAAGGTCAGCCTTGAGGGCTACCGGGCGTTCCTCGCCCAGGCCTACTACCACGTGCGCCACACGGTGCCGCTGATGATGGCCTGCGGCGCGCGCCTGCCGGCTCGCCTTGAATGGCTGCGCAAGGCGGTGTGCGAGTACATCGAGGAAGAGTACGGCCATGAACAGTGGGTGCTCAACGACATCGCCGCCTGCGGCGGTGACCGCAAAGCCGTGCGCGATGGCCAGCCTTCGTTGCCGATCGAGCTGATGGTGAGTTTTCTCTACGACCTGATCGCCCGGGGCAACCCGGTGGGCCTGTTCGGTATGGTCAACGTGCTCGAAGGCACCAGCATCGCCCTGGCCACCCATGCCGCGGGCAGCATCCGCACGCACCTGGCCCTGCCGCAGAGCGCCTTCAGCTACCTGGACTCCCACGGCGCGCTGGATATCGAGCATATGCAGACCTACCGCCAGCTGATGAACAAGCTCGACGACCCCGCCGACCAGGCCGCCGTGATCCATGCCGCGAAAGTGGTGTACCGGCTCTACACCGACATGTTCCGTGGCCTGCCGCGCCACTCGGAGGTTCAGCATGCAGCTGCATGAGGCCCGCGTGGTGCTGACCGGCGCCAGCGGTGGCATTGGCCTGGCCATCGCCAGTGCCCTGTGCGCCGCCGGTGCCCGGGTGGTGGCGGTGGCGCGGCACCAGGCGCCGCTGGCACCCTTGCTGGAACGCCATCCCCAGCACCTGTGCTGGGTGGCCGCCGACCTGACGCAGGCGGGCGACCGGCGCAAGGTACTGGCCGCCGCCCAGGCCCTGGGCGGCATCAACCTGCTGATCAACGCCGCCGGCATCAACCACTTCGCCATGCTCGAACAGCTCGACGACGCCGACATCGACGCCATGCTGGCGGTGAACATCGGCGCGCCGATCTGCCTGACCCGCCTGTTGCTGCCGCTGCTCAAGCAGGCCGACAGCGCCATGGTGGTCAATGTCGGCTCCACCTATGGCTCGATCGGCTACCCCGGCTATGCCAGCTACTGCGCCAGCAAGTTTGCCCTGCGCGGCTTTTCCGAAGCCCTGCGCCGGGAACTGGCCGATACCCGGGTCGGTGTCCTCTATGTCGCCCCAAGGGCCACCCGCACGCCGATGAACAGCCCGGCCGCCCAGGCCCTGAACGCAGCGCTGAACGCCAGCGTCGACGATCCCCAGGCGGTGGCCGATGCGGTCATCCAGGCCATTGCCGGCGACCGTCGCGACCTGTTCCTGGGCTGGCCGGAGCGCTTCTTCGTGCGCCTCAACAGCCTGCTGCCGAGCCTGGTGGACCGGGGCCTGCGCAAGCAGTTGCCGCTGATCCGCCACATCAGCCACAAGTCCAGCCACGAGCACCCCAAGCCATGAATAAAGTCCTCGCCTGCCTGTTGCTCGGTGCCTTGAGCCAGAGCGTCTGGGCCCTCGACAACGCCGACCAGCAACGGCTCAACGACATCCAGCAAAACTGGGCACACATACAATACGAGTTGCCGCAGCCGCAACGCGAAGACGCCTTCGCGCAACTGGCGACCCAGGCATCGAGGTTCACCCGCGATCGCCCCGCACTGGCCGAGGCCTGGATCTGGTCGGGCATTGTCACCAGCAGTTGGGCCGGTGCCCAGGGTGGGCTGGGCGCGCTGGGCAAGGTCAAGGACGCCAAGGCCGATCTTGAGAAGGCCCTGATCCTCGACCCGAACGCCTTGCAAGGCTCGGCCTATACCAGCCTCGGCGCACTGTACGACCAGGTGCCGGGCTGGCCGATCGGCTTCGGTGATGCCGACCGGGCCGAGCAACTGCTCAAGCAAGCCTTGCAGATCAATCCCGACGGCATCGACAGCCTGTACTTCTGGGGCGATCACCTGTACCGCCAGAAGCGCTACGCTGAAGCCAGGGCCGCCCTGCAAAAGGCACTGCACGCCGCGCCCCGGCAAGGACGGGAAAGCGCCGATGCTGGACGACGCAAGGATATTGCCGCATTACTGGTGGACGTCAACAAGCAGCTCGACTGACAGGTGGCCGTGTGCGTGTATTACTGATCGAAGATGACATCGGCCTGGGCGAAGGGATTCACCAGGCCCTGGGCCGCGAAGGCTACACGGTGGACTGGCTCAAGGACGGCAGCAGTGCCTTGCACGCCCTGCTCAGCGAATCCTTCGACCTGGCGGTACTGGACCTGGGCCTGCCACGCATGGACGGCCTGGATGTGCTGCGGCGCCTGCGCGACAGCGGTTCGAACCTGCCGGTGCTGATCCTCACCGCCCGCGATGCTACCGAAGACCGCATCGCCGGCCTGGATGCCGGGGCCGACGATTACCTGGTCAAACCCTTCGACCTGGCCGAACTCAAGGCCCGTCTGCGCGCCCTGCTGCGCCGCAGTGCCGGGCGTGCGCAACTGCTGATCGAGCATGCCGGCATCAGCCTCAATCCCGGTACCCAGCAGGTCAGCTACCAGGGCTTGCCGGTGGCCCTGACGCCCAAGGAGTACCAGCTGCTGCATGAACTGCTGTCGCCGCCAGGACGGGTCATGACCCGCGATCAATTGATGCAGTTGTTGTACGGCTGGAACGAAGAAGCCGAGAGCAACACCCTGGAAGTGCACATCCATCACCTGCGCAAGAAATTCTCCACCGACCTGATCCGCACCGTTCGCGGCGTGGGCTACCTGGTGGAGGAGCGTCGATGACATCGATCCGGCGCCGTACCCTGACCCTGATCATTGGCTTGATGCTGTTGGGGCTGGCGCTGATCGGTGGGCTCAACCTTCACGACAGCAATCACGAAATCACCGAGGTCTACGACGCCCAGCTGGCACAGAACGCGAGGCTGCTGCAGGGCGTCATGCGCATGCCGCTGGCCAGCAAGGAATACGCCGAACTCTACCAGGCCTTCAACACCGCCCTGGGCGAGGCCGTGCCCAGGGTCGACGGGCATCCCTACGAAAGCAAGATCGCCTTCCAGGTCTGGAGCCGCCAGGGCGAGGTGCTGGTGCATACGGCCAGCGCCCCGGCCTTGCACACGCCACCGGCCAAACCCGGCTTCAGCGATGTGGTGGATGTGCACAATCGCCATTGGCGCGCGTTCGTCCTGGAAGACAAGCACAACGGCCTGCGCATCTGGGTGGGCGAACGCGACGATGTGCGCGCCGACCTGGTCGAGCGCATCGTGCGCCACACCCTGTGGCCCAACGTGCTGGGCAGCCTGATCCTCGCGGCCATGGTCTGGCTGGCCATCGGCTGGGGCCTCAAACCGCTGGCGGACATGGCCGCAACCCTGCGCGCGCGCCACAGCGGCTCGCTCGAACCTCTGCAACTGACGCCCCTGCCCAGCGAACTGGAACCGATGCAGGCCGCGCTCAATCGCATGCTGGCGCAGATCCAGGAGGTGCTTGGCCGCGAGCGACGCTTTATCGCCGATGCCGCGCACGAACTGCGCACCCCGTTGGCGGTGCTCAAAGTCCATGCCCAGAACCTGATGGAAACCCAGTCGCAAGAAGCTCGGCGCGAGTCGCTGGAGCATCTGGTTGCCGGTGTCGACCGTGCCAGCCGGCTGGTCAACCAGCTCCTGACCATGGCCCGCATCGAACCGCAGTCAGCGGTGCCCAGGGCCTCGGCCATCGATCTGGCCGCGACCGTGCGCGACAGCCTGGCGCAACTGACGCCCTGGCTGTTGAGCCAGGGCCTGGAGCTGGCATTCGAGGCGGGCGACGCCCCAAGTCCCGCCAGGCTCGACCCCACCGCCATCAACATTGCCTTGAACAACCTGGTGAGCAACGCGGCCGCCTTCTCCCCGGCCCACGGACTGATCAGCGTGCGCCTGGCCCGCCACGGCGAGCATTACCGGCTGACGATCGAAGACCAGGGCCCGGGCATCGACGAGGCCGAGCAAGGCCGGCTGCTGGAACGCTTCTACAGCCGCGGCAATGACCAGGGGGCCGGACTGGGGCTGGCCATCGTCAAAGCCATTGCCGATCGACTGGGCGGCCAGATCCGCCTGGAGAACCGCCCCCAGGGCGGCCTGCGCGCCACCCTGGAACTGCCCGCCGCCTAGCCCGCTGGCAGCACCTTAAAAACACCCACACAAAGAGGGGGATTGGCAGGCTATACCGCCCACCGATAACGGGGAACTGCCCCCAGCCTGGATCCAATCTTCCCCCACCGCACCCCCTCATCAAAAATAAATCACTTATCAATCAGTGCCTTACATCTATTTTCAGACAATCAAGGGAGTTGGATCCGTTTTTGCTTGATGCGCAATAGAAGTGGCCATTTGATATTTCCGAGCGCAGCCCACTGCGCCAGCCAACACGGCATCGAGCGAGGTAAACGCTATGCACATTCCTCCTTCACCCCTTGGCCTGTTCCGGCGTACAGGCATCGCCTCCGCGCTGCTGGTCGTCCTCGGTGCCAGCACGACCAGTGCGGCGCCGATCGACGACACCAGCCAGCCGCCACCGACCGACCCCTCGGCCTACACCCCCGCGCCCACCGACCCGCTGGCCATCCAGGCCGCGCTGGACGCGCTCAAGTCGCTGCCCGAAGGCAACCACGGGTCGCTCGCGCTGCCCAACGGCGCCTATGGCGACAGAACCACGCCGCGCACGGAAAACGTCCTGCAGCCGGCCCAGCAGACCTCGTTCAACTACCCCACCAATGGCCTGGCCAGCCCCTTGTTCGGTGCCCAGCCCTTTACCCAGCAGATGCTGCTGTACGAAGAATTCGGCATGGAAAAACTCGACCCGACGGTGGAAGCCGGTACCATCCCCTTCCCGGTCCCGACCTTGGGTGCGGCGCCCGAGCAGGACCCCAACAACGTCGCCCGCAGCGGCCCCGCCAGTGCCGCCCTGGACGCCTTCCTGCGCCAACCGGGGCTGTCGCCCTTCCCTACGCAGTATTCCAACGTCCTCGACCGCAACCCCTGGAAGGCGCAGATCGAAGCCTTCCTCAACCGCCACCCGGTGGGCTCGCCCGCAGAAGGACGGCCACCAGGAAAAGGCTGGTCGCATCAACGCTGGAACGAGTTTTACCCCCAGGCCGCGGTGAAGACCGCGCAGGCCGGCGCGCGGGTCAACCAGGGGCTGCGCGACAGCAAGCAGATGCATGGCTACAGCAAGGGCGAGTTCGGTCCCGGCGGGCTCTATCACAACACCGCAGGCCTCACCGCCACCCAGGGGACGACCAAGGGCATCGGCATCCGCCTGCACCCCAACATGCCGATCCAGAACCACAACTCGGTGTGGACCTTCGATGGTACGTTGCCGCCCAAGCTGATGATGGCCCGTTACGGCCAACCCGTCCTGCTGCGTCACTACAACGCCCTGCCGATCGATCCGGCGGCCAATGGAGGCTTCGGCCTGCACACCCTCAGCACCCACGAGCACAACGGCCATAACCCGGCCGAAAGCGATGGCTACACCAACGCCTTCTTCTTTCCCGGGCAGTACTACGACTACCGCTGGCCGCTGCAACTGGCCGGCTACGACTCGATCAACACTGCCGCCCAGGACCCACGGGCGGCGTTCCCCTGCAACCCGGGGGAAACCCTCTGGGTCAACGACCGCACCCCGGGGCTCAAGACCTGCGAGAACGGCAGCATCAAGGTGCGCGGCGACTGGCGCGAGACCATGAGCACCCACTGGTTCCACGACCACATGCTCGACTTCACCGCCCACAACGTCTACAAGGGCAACGCGGCGATGATGAACTACTACAGCGCCCTGGACCGTGGCAACGAGGCGCTGGAGGACGGCGTCAACCTGCGCCTGCCCAGCGGTTCGGCGCTGCCGTGGGGCAACCGCGACTATGACGTCAACCTGACCTTTGCCGACAAGGCCTGGGACCAGAGCGGCCAGTTGTGGTTCAACCCCTTCAACATCGACGGCTTCCTCGGCGACCAGATGACGGTCAACTGGCTGTACAAACCTTATTTCGACGTCCGTGCGCGCAGCTATCGCTTGCGTATCCTCAATGGCTCGGTGTCGCGTTACTTCAAGATCGCCGTGGTCCGCGAAATCGCCGGCAATGGTGGCGAGTTCCCCGGGCCCAAGGGTTCCGGGGTGTCCTATGCCCGGGTGCCGTTCCACATGGTCGCCAACGACGGCAACATCATGGAACACGCCATTCCGTTCGACGGCAGCATGGACCTCAACGGCAACGGCGATACCCGCGACGACAACGGCATCCTGCCGACCATGTCGATCGCCGAGCGCTACGACATCATCATCAACTTCGGCAAGAACGGGATCAAAGCCGGGGACAAGATCTTCTTCGTCAACCTCATGGAGCACGACACCGGCAAGGGCCCGAGCAAGGACGCCATTGCGTTGGCCGACGTGCTCTCGGAAAAATACAAGGCGGTGGTCGACCAGACCAGCAAAGGCCCGAGGTGGCGCGACGGCGACCCGGTGGTCGGCAAGTTCCTGCAGTTCAACGTCAAGGCCTACACCGGCCAGGACCTGGCCATGGACCCGGCCGCCTATGAACCGGCCAAGCCCGGCAAGGCCGCCGGCAAGTCGATGATCCCGCTGACCCTCGACCGCAATGATCCGACCATGCAGGCCAAGCTCAAGCAGGCACGTCAGCGCAGCTTCGAGTTCGGGCGCTCCGACGGCACCGACACCCAACCCTGGACGATCAAGACCGACGGTGGCTTTGGTTACGCCATGGACCCACGACGGATCACCGCCGCGCCACAGCTGGCCAGCGGCCCGACCGATGCTGGCTACAACGGCGAAGGCACCCTGGAAGTGTGGAAGATCAAGAACGGCGGCAACGGCTGGAGCCACCCGGTGCACGTGCACTTCGAGGAAGGCATCATCCTCAACCGCGACGGCAAGGCGCCGCCGGAGTGGGAAAAATGGTCGCGCAAGGACCTCTATCGGGTCGGGCCGGAAGTGGACAGCTCCGAAGAGGTGGAAATGGCGATCCGTTTCCGCGAGTTCGCCGGTACCTTCATGGAGCACTGCCACAACACCCAGCATGAAGACAACTCCATGCTGCTGCGCTTCGACCTTGAGAACCCTGGCCAGCTCGAACTGATGCCGTCACCCATGCCAACCTGGGATGGCGTCGGCTATATCAGCTCCGCCGCACTGCCAGGCGCGCGGCAAGACAACGGCGAAGACCCGGGCAATGGCGAGGATGACAACAAGTTGCCGGTGGCCAATGACGACAGCGGTGCCACCAAGGCCGGTGTGCCGGTCACCCTCAGCGTCCTGGCCAACGACAGCGACCCGGATGGCGACCTGCCGCTGTCGGTGGTCAGCCTCGGCCAGCCGGACTCCGGCCACGGCAGCGTCAGCAGCGACGGCACGCGGGTGACCTTCACCCCGCCGGCGACGGTCAGCGAAGCCTACACCGCGGTGTTCGAGTACAAGGTCAAGGATGCCCGCGGGGCCGTGTCGGAATCGGCGGCCAACGTGCGCATTGCCGTCACGCCGGCGCTGGTCGAGGTCGACTACAACCTCAAGGCCAGCGTGGCGACCGTCACCGTGCGCAGCAACAACCGTTATGCCTGGGAGCTGGCCGGCACCAGTTCGCTGAAAGCCGGTGCCACCCTCACCATCACCGCAGCGACCACCAGCGGACCCCTGACCCTGGGTACTGCAACGGTGATGACCGGCGGTAACTGGCGCCTGTCGGCCAGCACCACCGGCAGCGGGCCGGCGGCAAACCCGACGGTGACGATCAAGCCGGCAGACGGCAAGCCGCTCACCGTGGCACTCACGGTCCGTTGACCCCGTCCCCTCCTGTCCAGGCCGGCACCATCGCCTGGACAGGAGGCCTTGAGGAGGAAAAGACATGGCCTGGAACACGCGCACAACCTTCAGTCGTCTGCTGCTGTTGCTGGCCCTGGGCAGCGCGCACTGGCCACTGGCGAGCGCCAGTGAAAGCGCCCCCGACCAGCAATGGGGGCAGAACTACTTTCCCAACACCACCCTGATCAACCAGGACGGGCAATCGGTGCGTTTTTTCGACGACCTGATCAAGGACAAGGTGGTCGCGATCAACTTCATCTTCACCCGCTGTACCGATTCCTGCCCGCTGGAAACCGCGCGCCTCAAGCAGGTGCAGAAACTGCTGGGCGAGCGGGTGGGCCAAGATGTGTTCTTTTATTCGATCAGCATCGATCCGGAAGCTGACACGCCGGAGGTGCTCAAGGAGTACGCAGGGAAATTCAAGGTCGGCCCCGGCTGGCAGTTCCTCACCGGCAACAAGGACGAAATCACCTTGCTGCGGCAAAAGCTCGGGCTGTTCATCAAGGGCGTCGACGATGGCCCGACCAAGGACCATAACCTCAGCCTGATCATCGGCAACCAGGCCACCGGCCGCTGGATGAAGGCCTCGCCCATGGAAAACCCCTACGTGCTGGCCGACCGGCTGGGCAAGAGCCTGCACAACTGGAAGCTGGCCACAACCGACACCAACGCCATGGCCGCCGCGCCGGTCATACGTCCGCCCAGCACCGGCGAGCAGATCTACCGCACACGCTGCTCCTCCTGCCACACCCTGGGCGACACCGAGCATGCCGGCGCGCGCAGCATCGGCCCGGACCTGCTGGGGGTGACGCGCCAGCGCGACCCGGCCTGGCTCAGCCGCTGGATCCGCGAGCCCGACCGCATGCTGGCCGAACAGGAGCCCCTGGCGATGCAGTTGTTCGAGCAGTACAACCGCCTGGCCATGCCCAACCTGCGTCTGGGCGAAGTCGAAGTCGCCGCGGTGCTGACCTACCTGAACGAAGAGACCGAGCGTTTGCAGCCGATGGCTGCCAATGATCAGAAAAACAACAACCGTACGGTTAACTGAAGAAGGAACTGGCCCATGACTTCCCGTTTCCTGGTGTTTACCGCCCTGCTCCTTGGCGCAGCCCAAAGTTTTGCCCATGACTACAGCGTTGGCGATCTGCTGATCACCCAGCCCTGGTCCCGTGAGCTGCCGGCCGAGTTGCCCGGCGGCTCGGCGTACTTCACCGTGGTCAACCAGGGCAGCCAGGCCGACCGCCTGGTCCGGGTCAGCAGCCCGCGGGCGCAACAGGCCGAACTGCACAGCCAGGCGGCCAGCGACGGCATGATGAGCATGCAGCATGCGCATGCGATGGAGATTCCGGCCAACAGCGAAGTCACCTTCCAGCCCGGAGCCAACCATGTGATGTTGACGGGCATGGAACAGCCGCTCAAGGCTGGGGAGCAGTTTGCGATGACCCTGGAGTTCGAAAAGGCTGGCGCGGTTGAGGTGATGGTTGATGTCGGACCGGTCGAAGCCCAGGCCGCCCATGTGCATTGATGTGGGAGCAACTTTCGTTGTGGGAGCCGGCAAAGCCCAGGGCCAGCCCAGACAACCGGGGATGGCGACCGCTGCGCGGTCAATCGCAGGCTTCGCCAGCTCCCACAGTCGTCATGGGTGTGCATGAGTGTTTGTGGGAGCTGCCGCCAGGCTGCGATCGGCCGTGAAACGGCCGCAAAACCTGTCGACGCAATGCCTTCAGACCCACCGAGCTGAGCCGATTGCGACTGCTGCGCAGCCGATCGCAGGCTGCGCCAGCTCCCACAA
>NZ_JALRNG020000062.1:0-19271 GCF_030272875.2 Pseudomonas sp. BJa5 | reverse complement strand
GGGGGGCTCCCCGCCCCCGCTGGGGGGGGGGCCCCCCCCCCCCCCGCGACGAGGCCCTCAGTTACGCCACATCCACCAAGACAATCTCACTGTCCTCAACCGCGGTCACCCGCAGCACCTGCTCATCCTCGATCGCCACCCCGTCCCGGGCTTCGGCGCGCAGGCCGTTGACCTCGACCAGGCCCTTGGCCGGCACCAGGTAACCGCGACGACCGGCTTCAAAGCGGTATTCAGCGCTTTCTCCAGCCCGCAAGGTCGCGGCCACCAGCCGCGCATCGGCACGGATCTGCAAGCTGCCTTCATCCCCCTCGCGGCCACTGGCCAGGGTCACGAAACCTTCGCCACGCTCACCCTTGGGAAACGGCCGGGTACCCCAGGACGGCGCCTGGCCAACCCGCTCGGGCACGATCCAGATCTGGAAGATCCGCGTGTCGACCTTCTCCAGGTTGTACTCGCTGTGGGTGATACCGGTGCCCGCGCTCATCACCTGGACATCGCCAGCCTCGGTGCGCCCCTTGTTGCCCAGGTTGTCCTGGTGGCTGATGGCGCCTTCACGTACATAGGTGATGATTTCCATGTCGCGGTGCGGGTGCGGCGGGAAGCCACTGCCGGCGGCGATCAGGTCGTCGTTCCAGACCCGCAGGTTGCCCCAATGCATCCGTTGCGGGTCATAGTACTCGGCAAAAGAAAAGTGATGATGGGCGTCGAGCCAGCCATGGTTGGCATGGCCAAGGCTCTTGAAAGGGCGCAGTTGCAGCATGATGGGCTCTCCTGGTGAATCGTTGGGATGGAAAGATCATCGCTGAGTTCATGATCGAAAATAAGCGTAAATTTCGGCTGATTCTTATCGATTAATTGAATGTTTATAGCTAGGGTGTTTTCTACGCTTCATCGTCTAATCCACTGATCTTCAAGCAATCAGCTGGTGATTTTTGTCCGATGGAGCGAACATGAGCGCTGGTTTATCTGTGTTGGAGTCGGTGTGTCTGAAGAGCGTCCCAAGCAACCCCCGGAGTTGACTCCGCCTGCGCAACTGCCTTGGGTAAGGCGCCTGGCGGCACGCCTGCTCGGTCGCGGCCTGAGCCGCTTGCAGGCACAGCACCGCGACTCCTGGTTCCAGGGCCATGCCAGCGGCCAGCGTACCGGCCACGCCGACGGCCTGCGCGAAGGCTACGAAGAAGGGCGGGTGGACGGCTATGAAGCCGGGCGCCAGGTCCTGGTGATCCGCGACATGCGTCCGGACGGCCACGGCGTACCCGGTCGCGATGACGCGCTGTTCGATGACTGGCGACTGCCGCTGAGCGCCGAGCTGAAGAAGCGCTTCAAGGCCGATGTCGCCCAGCGCCTGGCGGCCCATGCCCAGCCGAGTGCGGCGCAGTGGAAGATGATCTTCAGCGACACCCCCTCGACCTGCGTGATCGCCGGCGCCGGTGCCGGCAAGTCCACCTCGCTGGTGCTGCGGATCCTGCTGCTGCGCCACTACCTGGGCTATGAGCTGGATGCCATGACCGTGGTGACCTTCACCCGCGAGTCGCGCAAGGACTTCATTGCCCGCCTGGTGCAGGTGTTCAGCCTCTGGCAGCTTGAACTGACGCCGATACAGGCCCGCGAACTGGTGCGCACCTTCCATTCGCGCATCCTGCCGCTGGTGCGCAGCCTGCCGGGCTTCAGCCAGGTGCGTGCGTTCGAGACCCTGGGCAGCGAAATGCCGGGCGGCAGCGAGGCCAATGCCGAGAGCAACCCGTTCGACCTGCGCCTCAACGACGCGCAGCGCCAGCAACTGAACCTGTGCTACCGCGACCTGCTCAAGAGCAGCCCGCGCTTTGCCGAGCTGATCGCCGGCCTGCGCCGCGAGGCCCTGCAACTCAAGGCCCTGGACCGCGACCACCCGGACGTGCAGAAGCGCGTGGCGGTGACCCAGCTCTCGGCCAGCCGCGACGAAGAGCTCTGCGACACCCTTGAAGACCTCTGGTTTGGCGCCGGCGCCTGGCCGATCAAGGGCATCGAACCGAGTCGCGAGACAGTGGAGATCAACGGCAGCCGTTTCCATTTCCACGGCCATATCAAAGCGCTGGACGCCTGGGTGGTGCTGGGCTTCGATCCGGGTGAAAACCAGCAGTACAAGCGCCCCGGGGCCAAGCTGCCGGTCTGGGCCGAGTGGGTGATCAAACGCACCCTGTTTCAAGCTTTCTGCGATAAGCCTGTGATCTGGCTGGAAAATTATGCAGCAGCCAAGCGCCTGACAAGCGCCTTGGCGGGTGATGCGGTCGCAGGTCCCGGCTTTGAGTACAAGGTCAAGGGCGAGTTGGCGACCGTGCCGCTGCTGGATGCCTTTGTCGGTGCGGCGGGCTTTATCGAGAACCTGGGGCTGGAAGTGAACAAGGCCGTGAGCGCCATGAGCTTCCCCAGCGGCGACACCGATGCGCTGTTCTTCGAGGCCCTGGGCCTGTACTGGAAAGCTCTGGAAGCCCACCTGATGGCCCAGTCGCCGCCGATCATGAGCTACAACCGCATGTTCGCCCTGTTCGGCGAGAACAACCCGGAAAACCTGCGCCTGCTACCCGATCCGTTGCTGCGGCCGCTGGCGCACCTGATGATCGACGAGTTCCAGGACGTCTCGCCGCAGATCGTCTCCTGGTTGCGCGCCTGCCTGCGCGAGATCCGCCGGCGCGGTCCGGCCTTGCATGTAGGGCGCACGGCACAGCACTCCTCACTGTTGTGCGTGGGCGATGACTGGCAGTCGATCTACGGCTGGCGCGGCAGTTCGCCCAAATATTTCATGGAGTTCGCCAAGGAGTTCTCGGCGCCGGCCAACACCCGGGTCATGCTGGCCGACAACTACCGCAGCCATCAGCACATCATCGACGCGGCCGAGCATATCGTGAAGCCTGCACCGGCAATCAGCGGCAAGAAAGCCAGGGCCTGTGGACCGGCGGCCGAGGAGCCGGTGCCGGTGAAAGTGTTCGAACGGGATGAAGTGGCACTGGCCCAGACCCTGATGGAGCATTACCGTCAGGGTGAGTCCGTGATGATGTTGTTTCGAAAAAGTAGCGATAAGGCATTGATATCAGAGCATATTCAGCCTCTGATCAATCACGAGGCAGGGCTGCCGCCCGGCCAGCGACGCTTCCGCCAGCTGACCTACCACAGCGCCAAGGGCTTGCAAGCCGATGCGGTGTTCATGCTTGGCGATTGCCAGCACTTGACCAGCTCGCCCTACAAGAACCAGGTCTACCGCCAGGCCGGCCTGGGCCAGGCCGGTGATGCCCAGGCGTTCGACACGGCGCAGAAGGATGAGGTCCTGCGCCTGGCCTATGTGGCGATCACCCGGGCGGTGAAGCACTGTTACTGGTATGTCGAGACGCCATCCGCTGAATCGGTCAGTCAGCCCCGCGCCTCCAGCCAGGTGGATGGGCGCAAGGCATTCTTCGAGGATGGGCGGGCGTAGGAGCGGCGGTGCGCCGACTCGACTTGCCCGACGATCGACTGCCCACTCGGTTCACGCCTTCAGCGCCGCCTCCGGCGCCACCGCCGGCACCGGCCTGCCAAGGGCCTGCTCGACCCGTTGCGCCACGGCCGGGTCGTCGGCGAACGGCAGCAGGCTGACCTGCTCGTCCACATCACGGCTGTGCCCGCGCAGGCAGGCGCTGGTGACCAGGTAGAAGAACAGCACGCCGGTCAGGCAATACAGTGCATACAGCCACTCGTCCATCGGCCTGCTCCTTACGCCATGCTGGCATTGGCAAGTGCCAGCTTCTCGTCGGCCACCCGCACCGTGCGCCAGGTGTTGTAGGCCATCAGCAGCATGCCGCTGAGGAAAAACACGCCGCCAGTGAAGCGCACGATAAAGCCCGGATGGCTGGCCACCAGGGCCTCGACGAAGGAGTAGGTCAGGGTACCGTCATCGTTGGTGGCGCGCCACATCAGGCCCTGGGTGATGCCGTTGACCCACATCGAGGCGATGTACAGCACGGTGCCGATGGTGGCCAGCCAGAAGTGCAGGTTGATCAGGCCGATGCTGTGCATCCGCTCGCGGCCGAAGATCTTCGGAATCATATGGTACAACGCGCCGAAGGTGATCATCGCCACCCAGCCCAGGGCGCCGGCGTGTACGTGGCCGATGGTCCAGTCGGTGTAGTGCGACAGGGCGTTGACGGTCTTGATCGCCATCATCGGACCTTCGAAGGTCGACATGCCGTAGAACGCCAGGGACAGCACCAGAAAGCGCAGGATCGGGTCGGTGCGCAGCTTATGCCAGGCGCCCGAGAGGGTCATCATGCCGTTGATCATGCCGCCCCAGCTCGGTGCCAGGAGGATCAGCGACATGGCCATGCCCAGCGACTGCGCCCAGTCCGGCAGGGCGGTGTAGTGCAGGTGGTGGGGGCCGGCCCAGATGTACAGGGTGATCAGCGCCCAGAAGTGCACGATCGACAGGCGATAGGAGTACACCGGGCGACCGACTTGCTTGGGCACGAAGTAATACATCATGCCCAGAAAGCCCGTGGTGAGGAAGAAACCCACGGCGTTATGACCATACCACCACTGGACCATGGCGTCGGTGGCGCCGGAGTAGACCGGGTAGGACTTGAACCAGCTGACCGGAATCGACAGGTGGTTGACCACATGCAACATGGCGATCACCACGATGAAGGCGCCGAAGAACCAGTTGCCGACATAGATATGCTTGGCCTTGCGGCGCATCAGCGTGGCGAAGAACACGATGCCGTAGACCACCCAGACAATGGCCATCCACACCGCGCCGGTGAATTCGATCTCGGCGTATTCCTTGGTGGTGGTCAGGCCCAGGGGCAGGCTGACCAGCATGATCACGATGGTCGCCTGCCAGCCCCAGAAGGTGAAGGCGGCCAGCTTGTCGCTGAACAGGCGCACCTGGCAGGTGCGCTGCACCGCGTAGTAGCTGGCGGCGAACTGCGCGCTGCCGGCAAAGCCGAAGATCACCAGGCTGGTGTGCAGGGGCCGCAGGCGACCGAAGCTGGTCCAGGGCAGGTCGAGGTTGAGGTCCGGCCAGACCAGTTGCGAGGCGATCCACACGCCCATGGCCATACCGACGATGCCCCAGACCACGGTCATGATGGTGAATTGTCGGACCACCTTGTAGTTATAGGCCTGCGCCTGTTGATGTGAGCTCATCGCTAGTTCCCCAGTTCCTTATAAGGCTTGTCTTGCCGAAGGGGGCAAGATGCAGGCGCAGACTGTAGGAAGCTGTCGCCAGGCAAAACAGACTCAGAATCCAGGAAGAACTGCGGATCAGATAAACACCCCATATTCACGGCGCATTACCTGCACTGATACGGACAAAGTGCGGCAAATTAACGCTGTTCTGTAGGGGGATTCGTTCAATGCTGTGTCCTTGTGACGCAGCGCGTTGCCCATGGAATTACCTTGACATCACCGCCAGGCCGGTCGCAAAATTTCGACAAACTTTGCGCGCAAAGTTTTTGATTCGATCCTCGGATCGTGTCAGTGATGCGCAACGCCAGATTGACGCCAATCCGCCATAGCGCTTGTGCGACGGTGCTTACACGCCAGGACCGAGCCAGCTGCCTGGGCGGCACACTATAAGAACGATGGGAGCAACAGAATGAAGCTTTCCAAGGAACTCGTCCTCCAGGCCAAAGCGACGTTCGGGACACCGACCTACCTCTACGATGAAACCGTGTTGCGCAGCAGTTTCAGCGAATTGCGCAACGCATTACCGGACTGCGTGGACATCTTCTATGCGCTGAAGGTCAACCCCAACCTGTCCCTGGTCAAACTGATCCGTTCTTACGGCGGCAACACCGAAGTCTGTTCGCTGGGCGAACTGGAGATTGCCCTCAAGGCCGGCGTGGCGCCCCAGGACATCATCTTCCTGGGCCCCTACAAGAAGCCCGAGGAACACCGCCGGGCCCTGGAAGTGGGGGTGTTCGCCATCGTCGTCGAATCCGAGAGCGAGCTGCGCAAGTTGTCGGCCCTGGCTGGGGAGCTGGGCTGTGATGCACCGGTGGCCATCCGTATCAATCCGAATTTCTCGGCCGCAGGTTCGCCCTGGAAGATGGGCGGGCGGCCGACCCACTTCGGTATCCAGGAAGATACCGCGGTGGCCAACTTCGCCGAGTACCTGGCGCTGCCCAACATCCGTATCAAGGGCATCCACGTCTATAACGGCACCAAGATCCTCGATGCGCGGTCGGTGTACGACAACGCCGCCTACATCCTTGAGCTGTTTCGCAGCCTGTCCCGCCGTCATCAGCTGGACATGCGCATGGTCGATGTCGGCGGTGGCCTGGGCATCAAGTACTACGAGAACGAACAAGAACTCGACACCGTCGAGCTCAAACAGTTGCTGGCGCCCTTGTTCAACGCCTTCCACCAGGAATTCCCGCGTACCCGGATCATCCTCGAGTCGGGGCGTTTCATCGCCGGCAAGTGCGGGGCCTTGCTGGTGACGGTGGACAACATCAAGGAAAACCACGGCAAAACCTTCGCCGTCACCGATGGCGGTACCAACTGTCATGGCGCGGCGGCGGGTAGCGGCCAGGTGCTCAAGCGCAACTTCCGTATCGTCAAGGCCAGTGGCACCTGTGGCGCGCCGCTATGCGAATACCATGTCTCCGGACCGCTGTGCAGCCCCGACGACCTGCTCGGGCGCGACGTGCAACTGGAAACCCTGCACGAAGGCGACCTGCTTGCCGTTACCGCTTCCGGCGCCTACGGCCCGACGGCGTCACCGACCCTGTTCCACAGCCATGGTCATCCGGCCGAGGTGCTGGTGAGCAACGGCCAGTTGTTCCTGGTTCGTGCGCGGCAGAGCGCCGTGGAGATCCGCGACAGCCATGTCGACGTGCCGCTGCAGGCGATGCTCGCGGCGCCCGCGGCCAGCCAGCCATCGGCCACGGCCCAGGCGGCGACCCAGCGCCAGCTCATCGACATCTTGCGCGTGGTATTGAAGTTGCCGGAAAGCACGGTGGTCCATGCCGACTCCCATTTGCGTGACGACCTGGGCCTGGATTCGCTGACCTCCATGGAGCTGTTGATCAGCCTGGAGGACGAGATCGAAGGCTTCTTCGTCAACCCGGACACCATCGTCCCGCGGCATTTCAATACCGTGGCGACCCTGGCCGGCTATATCGATGCTCACCGCCAGATCAACGGCGTGCAGCGTTCCCTGGAGGTTGTCGAGGTGCAGCATGAAAGCGTCTGAGGTGCTGTTGCAGGATGTGCTGGAGACTCGCAGCGGCCTGCATCCGGACAAACCGGCAATTATCTATGCCGATGAAACCTACACGTACGCGCAACTGGACGAAGCCAGTGCGCGCCTGGCAGCGGGGCTGCAAGTCAACGGCCTGCAGCGCCAGGAGCGCGTGGTGGTGTGCCTGGGCAACCGGGTGGAGACGGTCTGCGCCTTCTGGGGCATCCTCAAGGCCGGTGGCGTGGTGGTCAATGTCGGCCTGGAAACCCCGGCGGAGACCCTCGACTACATCGTCCGCGATGCCGAGGCGTCGGTGCTGATCACCACCACCGACAAGGTCGCCAGCCTGCCCACCAGCATTGCAGACCTGGCCCACCTCAGGCTGATCGTGCTGCTCGACGGTGCCCCGGGCTCGACCGTGGCCCAGACCTTCGAGAGCCTGCTGGGGCAGGGCGCCGGGGTGCCGCTGCCAAGCGGCAACCTGGACCTGGACCTGGCGGCGATTATCTATACCTCAGGCTCCACCGGCATGCCCAAGGGCGTGATGCTGACCCATCGCAACATGCTGGCGGCGCTGCAGTCGCTGCACACTTACCTGGGTTACAACGAGACCGACAACGTCCTCTGCTCTCTGCCATTGTCATTCGACTACGGCCTGTACCAGATGATCATGTCGATCAATGCCGGGGCCACCCTGGTGCTGGAGAAGGAGTTCACCTGGCCGATCTTCCTGATCAAGAAGATCCGCCAGTACCAGGTCACGGTGATTCCGTTCGTGCCGACCATGCTGAGCCTGCTGTACGAGTATGCGTGCAAGCGCGAGTCGGTGTTCGCCGATGTGCGCATGGTCACCAATACCGGCGCCGCCCTCAAGCCGTCGCATATCGCCCAGATGAAAGCGCTATTTCCCCAGGCGCTGATTTTCTCGATGTACGGCCTGACCGAATGCAAGCGCTGCACCTACCTGCCGCCGGAAGACATCGACGACAAGCCGGGCAGTGTCGGCATCGCCATACCCAATACCGAGCTGTGGCTGGTGGACGACCAGGACCGGCGCATCGATCAGCCGCACCAGGTCGGCCAGCTGGTGATCCGTGGCGCCACGGTCATGGCCGGTTACTGGCGTAACCCGGCGGCTACCGCGCTCAAGCTCAAGCCCGGGCGCTACCCGGGCGAGAACGTGCTTTACACCGGCGATTATTGCAGCCTGGATGAAGACGGCTACCTGTATTTCCGCGGACGCATGGACCACATGATCAAGTCGCGGGGCATGAAGGTCAGCCCCAGCGAGGTGGAGCACTTCTTCTATACGATCGAGGGCATCGAGGCTGCGGTGGTGGTCGGTGTCGAGCAGGCGGCGGTCGGCGAGGGCTTGTGTGCCTTCGTGACCCTGGCCCAGGGCATCAGCATCAGCGCCGAGTATCTGCTCGAGCGCTGCCGGCAGGGCCTGGAAGCGCACAAGGTGCCGTTGTCGATCAATATCGAGGGCGCGTTGCCACGCACGGCCAATGGCAAGTTCGACCTGCAACTGTTGCAGCACATGGCACGCAGTGCACAACTGGAGATCGCTGGATGATTTCCCGGGAGGACCAGGCATGAGTGCGATCAACGCCGGGCGCGATCAGTCGCTGGATGTCAACGGCAATCACTTTGCCTTGCGCACCTTTGGCAACGAGGGTGGTTATCCGGTGCTCGCGCTGCATGGCTGGCTGGATAACGCGGCGTCCTTCGAACGCATCGCGCCGTTGCTGCGCAGCTGCTTCGTGGTGGCACCGGACCTGGCCGGGCATGGGCGCTCCGAGCACCGTCGGGCCGACAGCGGCTACTACCTGTGGGAACACGCCGACGACATGAATGCCCTGGTCGAGTGCCTGGGCTGGAAGCGTTTTTCGGTGCTGGGGCACTCCATGGGCACTGGCGTGGCGTCGATTCTGGCAGCCATGAACCGCACCATCGACAGCATGGTGTTCATCGATGGCATGGGCGCACCCTTCACCGTCGCCGAAGGCGGCACCGTCGAGCACTTGCGCAAGTCCCAGCGCCTGTTGCGCCTGGCCTTGCGCACCCGCCTGCACGGTTTCAGCGGCCCCGAGCAGGCCCAGTTCAGCAGCCTGGAAGCCGCCATCGACGAACGACGCAACAGCATCGATGGCAGCCTCTGTGCCGAAGGCGCCCGGTTGCTGGCCATGCGCGACCTGATCAACCTGGGCCAGGGCTATCGCTGGCGCCACGACCCGCGTCTGGTGCTGCCCGAGCCGCTGCAACTGACCGAGCGCCAGGCCTGTGAGTTTCTCTCCCAGATCACCTGCCCGTTGCACCTGATGCTCGGGCGCCAGGGCCTGTTCGCCGGCGGCGCATTCGACAAACGCAAAAGCGCCTTGCCGCCCGATACCCGGGTGTCCTGGCATGACGGTGGTCATCACTTTCACCTGGACACGCCGCAGCCGGGGTTGATCGAGCAGATCAACAGCGCGCTGGGGCAGGGTGAGGCCGGGCCGCGACAACGACTAGTCAATGAGTAATGGAGTACACGCGTGAAAGAGTTCTGGATTGCACCTTCGATTCTGGCTGCCGACTTCGCCCGGCTGGGTGAGGAGGCCGAGCAGGTACTGGCTGCTGGTGCCGATGTCATCCATATCGATGTGATGGACAACCACTACGTTCCCAACCTGACCATGGGCCCGCAGTTCTGCAAGGCCTTGCGCAGTCACGGCATCACCGCGCCGATCGACGTGCACCTGATGGTGACGCCGGTGGACAGCATGATCCAGGCGTTCGCCGAGGCGGGTGCCGACTATATCTCCATCCACCCGGAGGCCACCCTGCACCTGGACCGCTCGGTGCAACTGATCAAGGACCTGGGTTGCAAGGCGGGCCTGGTGTTCAACCCGGCCAGTACCCTGGACGCCGCCCGTTACCTGCTGGACAAGCTCGACCTGATCCTGCTGATGTCAGTGAACCCGGGCTTTGGCGGCCAGCGCTTCATCCCTTCGGTGTTGCCCAAGATCGCCGCAGCGCGCAAGCTGATCGATGACTGTGGGCGCGACATCCGCCTGGAAGTTGACGGTGGGGTCAATCTTGAAACCATCGGTCAAGTCGCCGCAGCGGGTGCCGATATGTTCGTCGCCGGCACGGCGATATTCGCCCAGCACGACTATCGCGCCACCGTCTCGGCCCTGCGCCGCGAGATTGCCGATGCGGTATCGCGCCGCCACTGACGTGCGGACATTCCAACCCATCTCGTCCATCCAGCATGAGTGATGTCCTTGCACACTAAATCCTTCATCAAGGCCCTGCTGCGTCAGCCGGTGGTCCGCACGCCGGTCTGGCTGATGGGCCAGGCCGGTCGCCACCTGCCGGAGTACCGGGCCCTGCGCGCCCGGGCGGGCAGCCTGTTGTCGCTGTACAAGACACCGGCGTATGCCAGCGAAGCCACCGTGCAGCCGGTACAACGGTTCAACCTGGATGCGGCGGTCGTCGCCCACGACATGCTCATGCTTGCCGATGCCATGGGCCTGGGCCTGTATTTCGTCGCCGGCGAAGGGCCGCGGTTGCGTCACCCGTTGCGCGATGAAACGGCGATCAAGCGCCTGCGGGTACCTGAGCCCCAGGCCCTGGAATACCTCTGCCAGGCGGTGGCGCAGTCGCGCCACGCGCTGGCCGGCCGGGCCGCGCTGATCGGTGTGGCCGGCAGCCCCTGGAGCCTGGCTTGCTACATGGTCGAAGGCGGGCCGCCGGGGGATTTCCAGCTGATCAAGAAAATGCTCTACCGGCGACCGGAGTTGCTCCATCGCCTGCTGCAGACCACCAGCCGGGCAGTGGCTGCCTCACTCAACGCTCAGATAGAATCCGGTGCCCAGGTGGTGATGCTGCTCGATCCCTTTGCCGGTGCCCTGGCCGATGGTGTCTACCAGCGTTTCTCCCTGTTCTATGTGCGTGAAGTGCTGGCCCGCCTGCACAAGACCCACCAGGGCCTGCGGGTCCCGGTGATCCTCCATGCCCAGGGTGCCAGCCAGTGGCTCGGCAGCATGGCCGACAGCGGCGTCGATTGCCTGGGGCTCGATCCGCGCTGCGACCTGGGCCTGGCCCGGCAGCTGGTGGGCAACAGCGTGGCCTTGCAGGGCAATCTCGACCCGGCTGCGCTGCTGGGCGATGAGGCCTGCATCCGTCGCGAAGTGCAGCGCACCCTGCAGGCCTTCGGCCCACCCTCGGCGGGTTTTGGCCATGTGTTCAATCTGGGCAGGGACCTGCACCCGGCGACCACGCCAGAGGCCCTGGCCGTTGTGGTGGACGCAGTGCGTGCGTTCAGTCACGTCAAGGGAGGTGTCTATGCTTGACCCGACGTTCGACTTCGACAAGATGCTCTGCTTCTCGCTGTATTCGACAGCCAATGCCATGGTCCGCGATTACGCCGAGCCGCTGCGCCAGCGCGGGGTTACCTACCCGCAACTGCTGGTGATGGCCGGCTTGTGGGGCAAGGACGATGTCTCGATCAGCACCCTGAGTGAACTGACCCTGTTCGACCTCGGCACCCTGACACCTATCGTCAAGCGCCTGGCCGACAATGGCTTCATCACCGTCTACCTGGACCCGGCCGACCGCCGCCGGCGCAACCTGTTGCTGACCGACAAGGGTCGCGAGCTCAAGGCGGAGGCGGCCCAGGTGTTCAACAACATGGCCTGCAAGATCGACCTGGCCGTGGGTGTGGTGCTGCTGGTGTTTATTGTGTGCCACCGTATTCGCTCGCGCCTGCGTGGACGCCAGGGGGGGGAAAGCCCGCTCCTGTGGGAGCGGGCTTGCCCCGCGATAAGACCCGTATCAACGCTCGAGAAACTCGGGACTGTTGAAATTGCTCAGGCGCCGATCATCCTCGGCATAGTCCAGCGCCCGCACCGAATAACGGTGCAGCACCCGCTGCAAACCCCGCTCACCCTGTTGCCAGGCCTGCTCGAGGTCACCCCGCAGCGCGCAGGGAATCAGGCTGAACATCGGTTGCCAGTAACCCGCCTGGCGCGCCATGGCCGGCTGGTTCTGATCATTGGCCTGCCGCATCAGATCGAGCACCAGCGCCCGGTCGATCAGCGGCGCATCGCAGGCCAGCACCAGCAACCAGGGATGCCGGGCCACCGCAAGGCCGGCCAGCACCCCCGCCAGCGGGCCGGGGAAATCCGCCTCGGCATCGTTCACCAACTGGTCGGCATAGGGCCGGTACTGGTCCTGGTTACGGTTGCAGGAGATGATCAGGTCGTCGGTCAAGGGCCGTACCACGGCCTGCACATGGGCAATCAGCGGCTTGCCCTGCCAGGGTATGAGGCCCTTGTCCTGGCCGCCCATGCGCTGGCCGCGACCGCCGGCCAGCAGGAGGATGGAGCAGGGGGGAGGGGTGGCGGTCATGGGACGGCTCCTGGCAATGTCAGCCGTTCACCTTCCCATGCACGCCGCGTGCTGTCCAGATCAGCGTTGTTCCAGCGCCGGTTGGTCCTGCTGGGCCCGGGCCCGGCGCTTGCCGGTCAGGCGCATGACCACCACGAAGAACACCGGCACGAACACCACCGCCAGGGTGGCGCTCAGCATGCCGCCGATCACCCCGGTGCCGATCGCCTGCTGGCTGGCCGAGCTTGCGCCGCTGGCGATGGCCAGGGGCACCACGCCGAGGATGAAGGCCAGCGAGGTCATGACGATCGGCCGCAGGCGCAAGCGCGCCGCCTGCACCGTAGCCTCGACCAGGTCATGGCCTTCATCGACCAGGTGCTTGGCGAACTCGATGATCAGGATCGCGTTCTTCGCCGACAGGCCGATCAGGGTGATCAGGCCGACCTTGAAGAACACATCGTTGGGCATGCCGCGCAGGCTCACGGCAACCACCGCGCCGAGCACGCCCAGCGGCACCACCAGCAGCACCGAGGTCGGGATCGACCAGCTTTCGTACAGCGCCGCCAGGCACAGGAACACCACCAGCAGCGACAGGGCCATGAGCATCGGCGCCTGGCTGCCGGACAGGCGCTCCTGCAGCGACAGGCCGGTCCATTCCAGGCCCATGCCCAGCGGCAGTTGGTTCACCAGACGCTGGATTTCCTCCATGGCCTGGCCCGAGCTGTAGCCCGGTGCCGGCTCGCCGGAGATGGCCACCGCCGGATAACCGTTGTAGCGGGTCAGCTGCACCGGGCCGGTGATCCACCTGGCCTGGACGAAGGCCGACAGCGGGACCATCTTGCCGCTGCTGTTGCGCACATGGATCCTGAGCAGGTCGTCGACCTGGCTGCGCTGGTCGCCTTCGGCCTGCACCACCACGCGCTGCATGCGGCCCTGGTTGGGGAAGTCGTTGACGTAGTTGGAGCCCACCGCGGTGTTGAGCACGTTGCCGATATCGGCAAAGGACACGCCCAGGGCGTTGGCCTGCTTGCGGTCGACTTCCAGTTGCACCTGCGGGCTTTCGGCCAGGGCGCTTTCACGCACGTTGACCAGCACCGGGCTCTTTTCAGCATTGGCCAGCAACTGGTCACGGGCCGCCATCAACGCCGCGTGCCCCAGGCCGCCGCGATCCTGCAGGCGGAACTCGAAGCCGCTGGAGGTGCCCAGGCCGTCCACCGGCGGTGGCAGCACCGAATAGGCAATGGCGTCCTTGAGCTGGCTGAAGGCGGCATTGGCGCGGTCGGCAATGGCTTGCGCGCTGTCGTCGGCGCCGCGCTCGGACCAGTCCTTGAGCGTGGTGAAGGCCAGCGCGGCATTCTGGCCGTCGCCGGAGAAACTGAAGCCGAGTACCAGGGTGCTGTTGCCCACCCCCGGTTCCGTGGCGTTGTGCGCCTCGATCTGCGCCGCCACCTGTTCGGTGCGGGCGCGGCTGGCCCCCGGCGGCAGCTGGATATCGGTGATGGTGTAGCCCTGGTCTTCGGTGGGCAGGAACGAGGAGGGCAACTGGCTGAAGCCATACACCAGCCCCGCCACCAGCACCAGGTAGACCAGCAGGTAGCGCCCGGTGCGCTTGAGGGCCTGGATGACCCAGCGCTGGTAGCCGTTGGTCAGGGCCTCGAAGCGCCGGTTGAACCAGCCGAAGAAACCGCCCTTGGCATGATGCGCGCCCTTGGCAATCGGCTTGAGCAGGGTGGCGCACAGCGCCGGGGTCAGGCTCAGGGCGAGGAAGGCCGAGAACAGGATCGACACCGCCATCGACAGCGAGAACTGCTGGTAGATCACCCCCACCGAGCCCTTCATGAAGGCCATGGGCAGGAACACCGCCACCAGCACCAGGGTGATGCCGACGATGGCGCCACTGATCTGGCCCATGGCCTTTTTCGTCGCCTCCCGCGGCGACAGGCCTTCTTCGCTCATGATCCGCTCGACGTTCTCCACCACCACGATGGCGTCGTCCACCAGGATGCCGATGGCCAGGACCATGCCGAACAGGGTCAGCACGTTGACCGAAAAGCCCAGCGCCAGCATCACCGCAAAGGTGCCCATCAGCGCCACCGGCACCACCAGGGTGGGGATCAGGGTATAGCGGATGTTCTGCAGGAACAGGAACATCACCGCGAACACCAGGGCCATGGCTTCGAGCAGGGTGGTGATCACCTGCTGGATCGAGACCTTGACGAAGGGTGAGGTGTCGTAGGGGATATCGAACTTGGCGCCCGGCGGCAGGTAGCGCGACAGCTCGTCGAGCTTGGCGCGGACCAGGGTCGCGGTTTCCATGGCGTTGGCCCCCGGCGACAGCTTGACGCTGAAGGCGCTGGTGGGCTTGCCGTTCAGACGGGTGCCGTAGAGGTACTCCTGGCTGCCGATCTCGACCCGGGCGACATCGCCGATGATCACCCGCGAGCCGTCGGGGTTGGCGCGCAGGACGATATCGGAAAACTCCTGCACGGTGCTCAACTGGCCCTTGATGATTACGTTGGCGGTGATCTCCTGGGTGCCGGTACCGGGCAAATCGCCGATGCTGCCTGGGGCGACCTGGGCGTTCTGGGCGGCAATCGCTTCGTTGACGTCGTCGGGGGTGAGGTTGAAGCCGATCAGCTTGCGCGGGTCGATCCAGATCCGCATGGCCCGCTCGGCGCCATACAGCTGGGCCTTGCCGACACCCTTGAGGCGGCGGATCTCGTTCATCACGTTGCGCGCCAGGAAGTCGCTCAAGGTCACTTCATCGAGGCTGCCGTTTTCGGCGGTGAGGGTCACCATCAGCAGAAAGCCGGTGGAGACCTTTTCCACCTGCAGGCCCTGCTGGGTGACCGGCCGTGGCAGGCGCGACTCCACCACTTTCAGGCGGTTCTGCACATCGACCTGGGCCAGGTCGGGGTTGGTGCCCGGCTCGAAGGTGGCGGTGATCAGGGCGCTGCCCAGGCTGCTCTGGGAACTGAAGTAGAGCAGGTTGTCGGCGCCGTTGAGTTCCTCTTCGATCAGGCTGACCACGCTTTCGTCGATGGTCTGCGCCGAGGCACCGGGGTACACGGCGTAGATTTCCACCTGCGGCGGCGCCACATCGGGGTACTGGGCCACCGGCAGTTGCGGCACCGCCAGGGCGCCGGCCAGCAGGATGAACAAGGCGACCACCCAGGCGAACACCGGGCGGTCAATGAAAAACTGCGGCATGAATCAGGCCCTCACTGGCCGGTGGTCTGAACGATGGAAGGGGCGTCCTTGCCCGCGTTGTCGACCTGTACCTGGTCGCCCGGGCTGACGTGCTGCACGCCTTCGACCACTATCCGGTCGCCCGGGGCCAGGCCCTGGCTGACGATCCAGCGGTCGTCCTGCACGCCGCCGAGCACCACCGGGCGCTCCTCGATGCGTTGCTGGGCATCGACCAGCAGCACCCGCGGCTGGCCTGCGCTGTCACGCAGGATGGCCCGTTGCGGCACACTGATGCCTTGCTGCTTGATCGCCTGCTCCAGGCGCACACGGATGAAGCTGCCCGGCAGCAGGTCGAGGTCCGGGTTGGGGAACTCGCTGCGCAGGGTGATCTGCCCGGTGCTCGGGTCGACGCTGATGTCGGAGAACAGCAGCTTGCCCGGCAGCGGGTAGACGGTGCCGTCATCCTGGATCAGGGTGGCGCTGGCCTGGTCCTGGCCGACCTGTTGC
Source organism: Pseudomonas sp. BJa5 (assembly GCF_030272875.2). Classification (NCBI taxonomy): domain Bacteria; kingdom Pseudomonadati; phylum Pseudomonadota; class Gammaproteobacteria; order Pseudomonadales; family Pseudomonadaceae; genus Pseudomonas; species Pseudomonas sp. BJa5. Next base: position 3,010 of record NZ_JALRNG020000062.1, on the reverse strand, counting down.
AGTTCACCGGCACGCAAGGCACGGCGCAGGGCGTTGAGCTCGCGGGTGGACTGGGTGACGTCGGCGTGGATCGGGTCCAGTTGCTGGATGGTCGCCAGCGGCGTGCTTTCGTTCTGGCCGACCAGCGCGCCTTCGGTGACCAGGGCTCGGCCGATGCGCCCGGAAATCGGCGCCGTCACCGTGGCGTAGCCCAGGTTCAGGCGCGCCCGTTCCAGGGCGGCCTTGGCCTCGGCCACGGCGGCGTCGGCCTGCAGGGCGGCGGCGCGGGCGTTGTCGTGGTCCTGGCGGCTGACGGCATTGATGGCGATCAGCTCGCGGTAGCGCTGGTCCTGCAGGCGCGTCTGGTACTGGTTGGCCTCGGCCTTGGCCAGCACCGCGCGGGCGCTGTCGTAGTCGGCCTGGAACGGTGCCGGGTCGATGCGGAACAACACATCGCCCTGCTTGACGTCGCTGCCTTCGCGGTACACCCGCTTGAGCACCACGCCGGCCACCCGGGCGCGTACTTCGGCCGTGCGCGGGGCGAGGATGCGACCGTTGAGTTCGCTGCTGATGGCCAGCGGCTGGACGCGCACGGTCTCGATGCGCACGGTGCTGGGCGGGGCTTTTTCTTCGACCGATGGGCCGTCATCGCACGCGCTCAGGGACAGGGAGACGACGAGCAGCGCCGAAAGGGCGCGCAGACGAGCGGGGCTTGTACTGAACATGCGGATCTTCCATAAATGATCCGGCAATGCTAAGGCAGGAGGCTTGCGGGCAACTGTTAAGCTATGTAGCTCGAATGTGAAAAAGTGTGAAGGCTTGCGCTGGCGGCGCACAAGGTTCTATATCCTTGCCTGACTTTCCCAGCCTGTCAAACTACCCATGCCGAACATCCTCCTGGTCGAAGACGACTGCGCCCTGTCCGAACTGATCGCCAGCTACCTGCAGCGCAACGACTTTTGCGTCAACGTGATCGCCCGCGGCGACCACGTGCTGGCCGAAGCCCGGCGCAGCAAACCGGACCTGGTGATCCTCGACCTGATGCTGCCCGGGCTCGACGGCCTGCAGGTCTGTCGCCTGTTGCGGGCCGAGTCACAGGCCCTGCCGATCCTCATGCTCACCGCCCGCGACGACAGCCACGACCAGGTCCTGGGCCTGGAGATGGGCGCCGACGACTACGTCACCAAACCCTGCGAGCCGCGGGTGTTGCTGGCCCGGGTACGCACCTTGCTGCGCCGCAGCAGCATCAACGAGCCGCGCCTGGAGACCGACCTGATCGTGGTCGGCGGCCTGCGCATCGATCTCGCCGAGCGCAACGTGTTCTGGCGCGAGCAACAGGTGGAACTGTCCAGCGGCGAGTACAACCTGCTGGTGGTGCTGGCGCGCAATGCCGGCGAAGTGCTCAGCCGCGACCGCATCCTGCAGCAACTGCGCGGCATCGAATTCAACGGCACCGACCGTTCGGTGGACGTGGCCATTTCCAAGCTGCGACGCAAGTTCGACGACAACGCCGGCGAAGCGCGCAAGATCAAGACCGTGTGGGGCAAGGGCTACCTGTTCAGCCGCCTGGAATGGGAGTTCTGAGGCCACCATGCTGAAGATCCTCGTTCGCCTGTACCTGGTGACCATCGCCGCCTACGCAGGCGCCTTGCTGCTGATTCCCGACGGCATCGTCGGCGCCTTCCACGAGCGTTTCATCGCCTACAACCTGGACCAGGCCAAAGGCGTGCAGAAGCTGATCGTCGAGCGCTTCCAGCAGGTGCCGGCGGCGCAGTGGCCCGAGGTCGAGCGGCAACTGGCGGCGGACTTCGCGCCACTGGAGATCGAGCTGCGGCGCCAGGACCAGATCGGCCTGTCCTATGCCGATCGTGCGCGCCTGAACGCCGGGGAGAATGTCGTCACCCTGGGCGACTGGGGCTACTACAAGGCCGCCCTGGCGCCGCTGGATGGCACCTGGGCGGTGGAGCTGCGCAACCCGCCGGACCCGCTGGACATCAACCTGCTGTCCTGGGGCGTCACGGTACTGATCGGCGCTGCCTTGCTCGGCTGCCTGCTGCTCTGGGTCTGGCCGCACTGGCGCGACCTGGAACGGCTCAAGGAAACCGCCCGGCGCCTGGGCCAGGGGCAGCTGTCGGAACGTACCCATATCCCGGCGCGCTCGAACATCGGTGAACTGGCGCAGGTGTTCGACACCATGGCCCAGGACGTCGAACGCCTGCTGACCCAGCAACGCGAACTGCTCAATGCGGTGTCCCATGAACTGCGCACACCGCTGACGCGCCTGGACTTCGGCCTGGTGCTGCTGTTCGACGAGGTGCCGCCGGGCTGTCGCAAGCGCTTGCTGGAACTGGTCGGGCATGTGCGCGAACTGGACGAGCTGGTGCTCGAACTGCTGTCCTACAGCCGCCTGCAGAATGCCGACCAGGCCCGGGAACGGGTCGAGGTGTCGTTGCTGGAGCTGGTCGACAGCATCCTTGGCAGCTTTGCCGAAGAGCTCGACAGCCGCGGCATCGAATGGCAGGTACGCGCCGACGACAGCCTGCCGCGCTTCATCCTCGACCCGCGCCTGACGGCCCGGGCGGTACAGAACCTGGTACGCAATGCCATGCGCTATTGCGACCGGCAACTGCTGCTGCGCCTGAAGCTGGATGCCGAGGGGCATTGCCTGGTCACTGTCGAGGACGACGGCATCGGCATTCCCCATGACCAGCGCGAGCTGATCTTCCAGCCGTTCTACCGCCTGGACCGCAGTCGCGATCGTGCTACCGGCGGCTTCGGTCTGGGGCTGGCGATCAGCCGGCGGGCGATCGAGAGCCAGGGTGGAACCCTGACTGTCAGCCAGTCGGCGCTGGGCGGGGCGCAGTTCAGGATTCGCCTGCCGCGCGGGTGAGAGTCCAATACAGTGGAACCAGGCTTACTGTGGGAGCGGGGGGGGGGCCCCCAGGGGGGGGGGGGGGGCCCCCCCCAAACCAGGGGGGCGCCCCCCCCCCCCGGGCGCGGCGGGCCCCCGGGGGGGGAGCGCGCCCACACC
>NZ_JALRNG020000061.1:0-19507 GCF_030272875.2 Pseudomonas sp. BJa5 | reverse complement strand
CCGGATGCAGGAGCGAGCGGTTTTGGTTCCTTTTGCCAAGACAAAAGGGACCCGCCGTAAGGGCGGAAGGGGCCGGCCGCGTCGCTGCATGGAATGGATAAGCTCGCCACCTCGACACCCAAGCCCAAGCCCAAGCCCAAGCCCAAGCCCAAGCCCAAGCCCAAGCCCAAGCCCAAGGATCGTAGCCCCTGTATTCCGTGAAGAACCCCAAAAAAAAAGCCCGCAGTGTGAGCGGGCTAAGGACCTACGAAGATTCTTCTAGCGACCAACTAGCTTCCACGATAGGTCGAGTAACTGTACGGCGAGATCAACAGCGGCACGTGGTAGTGATCCTGTTCGGCATTGATGCCAAAGCGCAGCACCACCACATCCAGGAAAGCAGGCTCGGGCAGTTGCACGCCGCGGGCACGGTAGTAATCGCCGGCGCTGAACTGCAGCTGGTAGACACCGCTGCGGTAGTCGTCGCCCTGCAACAGTGGCGCGTCGCAACGGCCATCGCTGTTGGTCAGGGTGGTGTTCACCAGTTCCAGCTGCTGGCCTTCGACCCGGTACAGCTCGACCTTGATCGAACTGCCAGGGCAGCCATGCGCGGCATCCAGTACATGCGTGGTCAAACGTCCCATTGCTTGCTCGCCTCTGTTCTATCTGTGGGCAAAAAATACCCGTACGGCAGCGGCAGTAAACACCGCGGGGTACGGCTGTCGGATTATTAAGACATTTTTCTGTAAAATTGTACACAATTATTCGGTATTCTTTCCTGACACGCCGATCATCCGCTGTAAATACACCATCAGTCGCAAATCCATACCGCTGGCCGACGACAGCGTCATTAGCTGACCGATCAGGCAGGTTTCTTGCAGGGTGTCTCATCACGGGTTTTCGGGGTGCAAAGGCGAAGAAATGCAAAAAAACAGGCTTACAAATCGTAAATAAAGTTGTATACAATCAACCCATCGTCGTGGCCGTTTTCCTACCCGGACGCCACGCCCTCCGAATTCACGTACAAGAAGGAAGACTGCAGTGAGCGCTGATTACCCTCGCGACCTGATCGGTTACGGCAACACCCCACCCCATCCGCGCTGGCCGGGGAATGCCCGCATCGCTTTGTCTTTCGTGCTCAATTACGAAGAAGGTGGCGAACGCAACATCCTGCACGGTGACAAAGAGTCCGAAGCCTTTCTTTCGGAAATGGTCGCCGCCCAGCCGCTGCAGGGCGCGCGCAACATGAGCATGGAGTCCCTCTACGAGTACGGCAGCCGCGCCGGTGTGTGGCGCCTGCTCAAGCTGTTCAAGGACAGCGGCGTGCCGCTGACCGTCTTCGCCGTGGCCATGGCCGCCCAGCGTCACCCGGATGTGATCCGCGCCATGGTCGAAGCCGGCCATGAGATCTGCAGCCACGGCTACCGCTGGATCGACTACCAGTACATGGACGAGACCCAGGAACGCGAGCACATGCTCGAAGCCATCCGCATCCTCACCGAGCTGACCGGCGAGCGTCCGCTGGGCTGGTACACCGGCCGCACCGGCCCGAACACCCGCCGCCTGGTGATGGAAGAAGGTGGTTTCCTCTATGACAGCGACACCTACGACGACGACCTGCCCTACTGGGAGCCGAACAACCCGACCGACAAGCCGCACCTGGTGATCCCGTACACCCTGGACACCAACGACATGCGCTTCACCCAGGTCCAGGGCTTCAACTGCGGCGAACAGTTCTTCCAGTACCTCAAGGACGCCTTTGACGTGCTGTACGAAGAAGGCGCCGAAGCGCCGAAGATGCTTTCCATCGGCCTGCACTGCCGCCTGGTCGGCCGCCCGGCGCGCCTGGCCGCGCTCAAGCGCTTCGTCGAATACGCCAAGAGCCATGATCAGGTCTGGTTCGCCCGGCGCGTGGACATCGCCCGTCACTGGCATGCCACCCACCCTTTCCAAGCCGAGAACGCCAAATGACCGCTTTCAAGACCCTCAAGCCTTCGACCCTGGATCGCGCCGCTTTCGTCGACGCCTTCGCCGACATCTACGAGCACTCGCCGTGGGTCGCCGAGAAGGCCTACGACCTGGGCCAGCTGCAGGAAATCGAGCAGATCGAAGCCCTGCACCAGCGCATGAGCGACATTCTCCTGAGCGCCGATCACGCCGCCCAGCTGGCCCTGATCAACGCTCACCCGGACCTTGCCGGCAAGGCCGCGATCCAGGGTGAACTGACCGAGTCGAGCACCAACGAACAGGCCGGCGCCGGCATCCACCAGTGCACCGCCGAAGAGTTCGCCCGCTTCACCGAGCTCAACGACGCCTACAAGGCCAAGTTCCAGTTCCCGTTCATCATGGCGGTCAAAGGCAGCAACCGGCACCAGATCCTCGCCTCGTTCGAAAAGCGCATCCACAACTCGGCCGAGGCCGAGTTCAAGGAAGCGCTGGCGCAGATCAACCTGATTGCCCTGTTCCGCCTGCTGCAACTTTAAGGGTCGGTCGAGTACCGCCCTCCACAACACAGAATAAAGAGAACCCGCATGCGCACTTTAGTGATTGAACCCCTGACCAAAGAAGCCTTCGCCCCTTTCGGTGACGTGATCGAAACCGACGGCAGCGACCACTTCATGATCAACAACGGTTCGACCATGCGCTTCCACAAGCTGGCGACGGTTCAGACCGCCCAGCCCGAGGACAACGCGATCATCAGCATCTTCCGCGCCGACGCGCTGGACATGCCACTGACCGTTCGCATGCTGGAGCGCCATCCGCTGGGCAGCCAGGCGTTCATTCCGCTGCTCGGCAATCCCTTTCTGATCGTGGTCGCGCCAGTTGGCGATGCACCTGTATCGGGCCTTGTCCGTGCCTTCCGCAGTAATGGAAGGCAGGGCATCAATTACCATCGCGGCGTCTGGCACCATCCGGTCCTGACGATCGAAAAGCGGGATGACTTCCTGGTGGTTGATCGCAGTGGTTCTGGCAACAACTGCGACGAACATTTCTTCAAAGAGGATGAGCAACTGATCCTCGCCCCCCACCAATAAGAGAAGGCCTGAGCACCCGGCTACAGGGTGCCAGGGTAGAGGTAAAGACTGTGGAAGCACATCTGTTGGAATGGCTGAACCTGAGCGTGCGTTGGGTTCACATGATCACTGGCGTGGCCTGGATCGGCGCGTCGTTCTACTTCGTCTGGCTGGAGAACAACCTTAACCGGGCCAACCCGCGCGACGGTCTTTCGGGCGATCTTTGGGCCATCCATGGTGGCGGTATCTACCACCTGGAGAAGTACAAGCTGGCTCCGCCAAAAATGCCGGAGAACCTGCACTGGTTCAAATGGGAAGCGTACTTCACCTGGATGTCGGGTATTGCCCTGCTGTGCCTGGTGTTCTACTGGAACCCGACCCTGTACCTGCTGGCCCCCGGCAGCACCCTGAGCGGTGGTGAAGGTATCGCCATCGGCGTCGGTTCGCTGATCGCCGGCTGGTTCATCTACGACTTCCTCTGCGACTCGCCACTGGGCAAGCGCCCTGCCCTGCTGGGCCTGGTGCTGTTCGTACTGGTCATCGCCGCCTGCTACGGCTTCAGCCAGGTGTTCAGCGGTCGTGGCGCCTACCTGCACACCGGCGCGATCATCGGCACCATCATGGTCGGTAACGTGTTCCGCATCATCATGCCGGCCCAGCGTCAGCTGGTCGCCGCCATCGAAGCCAACCAGACCCCGGATCCGGTACTGCCGGCCAAGGGCCTGCTGCGCTCGCGGCACAACAACTACTTCACCCTGCCAGTGCTGTTCATCATGATCAGCAACCACTTCCCGAGCACCTACGGCAGCCAGTACAACTGGTTGATCCTGGCCGGTATCGCGGTGGCTGCGGTGTTGGTGCGTCACTACTTCAACACCCGTCATGACAGCAACAAGTACGCCTGGACCCTGCCGGTCGGTGCCCTGTCGATGATCTGCCTGGCTTACGTCACCGGCCCCGCGCCGATGCCGACCGCCCCTGAGCAGGCCGCCGCCAAGGTCGAGTACCAGCCGCTGCCGGAAACCGCCCTGGGTGGCAAGACCGCAGCCGAAAAAGCGGCCGAGAAAGCCGCCGCACCTGCCGAGCCTGCTGCACCTGCCGAAGCGCCAGCGGCTGCCACCGCCAAGCTCGACGACGCCGGTTTCGACAAGATCCACAGCGTCATCCAGGAGCGTTGCACCGTGTGCCACTCGGCCAAGCCGACCAGCCCGCTGTTCAGCGCCGCCCCCGCCGGTGTGATGCTCGACACCCCGCAACAGATCCAGCAGCAGGCCGCGCGCATCCAGGCGCAGGCCGTGACCACGCAGATCATGCCACTGGGCAACATCACCCAGATGACCCAGCAGGAGCGTGAGCTGATCGGTGCCTGGATCGCCAAGGGTGCTCCGACCCACTAAGCGACACGTTTCACGCGGCAAGCTACAAGCTGCAAGCCAAGCGCGACTTCCTGCTTCCTCCTGAAGCCGGGCGCTTGAGCTTGCGGCGCTAAAGAATAAAAACAAAACCGAGGTGTTGCATGTCCGAGTCACGCAAGGCGTACATCCCCGTTGCGCCCCCACGACAGCCACTGCCCTTGCTCCAACTGTTCCTGGTGGGTCTGCAGCATGTCTTGCTGATGTATGGAGGCGCGATTGCCGTGCCCTTGATCATCGGCCAGGCCGCCGGCCTTTCTCGTGAAGAAATCGCTTTCCTGATCAATGCCGACCTGCTGGTCGCTGGTGTCGCCACCATCGTCCAGTCGTTCGGCATTGGCGCAGTCGGCATCCGCATGCCAGTCATGATGGGTGCAAGCTTCGCCGCTGTCGGCAGCATGGTCGCCATGGCCGGCATGCCTGGCGTCGGCCTGCAGGGGATCTTCGGCGCGACCATCGCCGCCGGGTTCTTCGGCATGATCATCGCGCCGTTCATGTCCAAGGTGGTGCGCTTCTTCCCGCCCCTGGTGACCGGTACGGTCATCACCTCGATCGGCCTGTCGCTGTTCCCGGTTGCGGTCAACTGGGCCGGTGGCGGCGCCAGTGCCGAAACCTTCGGCTCGCCCATCTACCTGATCGTCGCCGGCCTGGTGCTGGCCACCATCCTGCTGGTCAATCGCTTCATGCGTGGCTTCTGGGTCAATGTCTCGGTGCTGATCGGCATGGGCCTGGGCTACATCCTTGCCGGCTCCATCGGCATGGTCGACCTTTCAGGCCTCGACGAGGCGCCCTGGCTGCAAGTGGTCACGCCGCTGCACTTCGGCATGCCGACCTTCAGCCTGGCGCCGATCCTGTCGATGTGCCTGGTGGTGGTGATCATCTTCGTCGAGTCCACCGGCATGTTCCTGGCCCTGGGCAAGGTCACCGACCGGGAAGTCACCCCGGGCATGCTGCGCCGCGGCCTGATGTGCGATGCCGGTGCATCGTTCGTCGCCGGCTTCTTCAACACCTTCACCCACTCCTCGTTCGCCCAGAACATCGGTCTGGTGCAGATGACCGGCGTGCGTTGCCGCTATGTCACCGTGGTCGCCGGCGGTTTCCTGATCCTGCTCAGCCTGCTGCCCAAGGCGGCCTTCCTGATCGCCTCGATTCCACCGGCGGTGCTGGGCGGCGCGTCCATCGCCATGTTCGGCATGGTCACCGCCACCGGTATCAAGATCCTCCAGGAAGCCGACATCGCCGATCGCCGCAACCAGCTGCTGGTGGCCGTCAGCGTCGGCATGGGCCTGATCCCGGTGGTACGCCCGGAGTTCTTCGCGCAGATGCCCCAGTGGATGGAACCCATTACCCACAGCGGCATCGCCATGGCCACGGTCAGCGCGCTGATCCTCAACCTGTTGTTCAACATCCTGGGCGGCGCCGAACGTGCCGCGCATAACGACACCGCCCACCAGCACTGAGTTTTCGGGCGGCGCTTGCCGCCCTGCTCCACCCAAGCACCATGCAGCACCGTCGACCCGTGGGAGCGGGTCGGCCGGGGCGCTTCGCGCCGAAAAACCCAAGACCAACAATAACAACGCCGGGAAACACAACATGAAAGGCATCATCACTCCCCTTCTGTTGGGTAGCAGTCTGCTGGCCACCATGCCCGCCAGCGCAGGAGACTTCCTGCTGTGGCACACCAACAGCCTCTCCTACCTCTATGGCAAGGACTTCCAGGTCAACCCCGCCATCCAGCAGACCGTGACCTTCGAGCACGCCAACCAGTGGAAATACGGCGACACTTTCATGTTCGTCGACAAGATCTTCTACAACGGCGGCACCGACCGTAACAAAGGCAACAACACCTACTACGGCGAGTTCAGCCCACGCCTGTCGTTCGGCAAGATGCTCGGCAAGAAACTCGAATTCGGTCCGATCACCGACGTGTTGCTGGCCATGACCTACGAGTCGGGCGAAGGCGACAACGAGGCCTACCTGATCGGCCCCGGCTTCAACCTGGCGATTCCCGGTTTCAACTACTTCACCCTGAACTTCTACCAGCGCAACACCGAGGGCAGCCGCCCGGGTGATCGCGTCTGGCAAATCACCCCAACCTTTTCCTACACCATTCCCGTAGGTCGCTCCGACATCCTGATCGACGGCTACATGGACTGGGTGGTCGACAACGACGAGACCCGGCGCGGCACCTACCACGCCAACCTGCAGTTCAACCCACAGGTCAAGTACGACCTGGGCAAGGCCCTGAACCTGGGCGCCAAGCAGCTGTACGTGGGTATCGAGTACAGCTACTGGAAAGACAAATACGGCATCGAGAACAGTGGCCGGCTCGATACCAACCAGAGCGTTACCAGCGCCCTGGTGAAGGTTCACTTCTAAAACCTGACCAAACGCACAGTTTTAGCCACACCCGCTCCAGGACGGAGCACTTGAGGACCCGCGCGCAAGCCAGTAATCTGCGCGCCCCTCGATCAGGGCAGGACGGATCCTGCCCGCGTTTGCTGACCGCTCAGTCAATGAATTCGGGCGGTCGGTGGACGTGACGCCAGCCTGAAAGACCCCTTTCATCTGTTCAGAAAGACGTCGAGCAGGATTGTTGTGCCGTACCCGGAAAGTTGGCGCAGCTCTTGCCAAACAGCTGTGGCCAATCGAAAAAAACTGACTCGAAAGACAACTATTTAGACCCAACGGTGCCGTCCAGAGTACCGACAACAGAATCAATCAAGGGAGCAACACAGCGATGCGCATTACCAACAGCCTGATCCTCGCCAGCGGCCTGCTGGCGGCGAGCACCGCCGCCACCGCCGGCGATCTGCTGCAATGGCAGAACAACAGCCTGACCTACCTGTGGGGCAAGAATTTCGCGGTCAACCCGGAAATCCAGCAGACCGTGACCTTCGAGCACGCCGACGGCTGGAAGTACGGCGACAACTTCATGTTCGTCGACAAGATCTTCTACAACGGCGACAAGGACTTCAACAACGGCCCGAACACCTACTACGGCGAGATCTCGCCGCGCCTGTCGTTCGGCAAGATCTTCGACCAGCGCCTGGAGTTCGGTCCGATCAAGGACGTGCTGCTGGCCATGACCTACGAGTTTGGCGAGGGCGACACCGAGTCCTACCTGATCGGCCCTGGCTTCGACCTGAATATCCCGGGCTTCGACTACTTCCAGCTGAACTTCTACCAGCGCACCACCGATGGCAGCCGTGCCGGTGACAACGTCTGGCAGATCACCCCGGTCTGGTCGTACACCATTCCCGTGGGCAAGTCCGACATCCTCATCGATGGCTTCATGGACTGGGTGGTCGACAACGACTCCACCAGCCGCCATGGCGACTACCACGCCAACCTGCACTTCAACCCACAGGTCAAATATGACCTGGGCAAAGCGTTGAACTGGGGCGAGAAGCAGCTGTATGTCGGTTTCGAATACGACTACTGGAAGAACAAGTACGGGATCAAGGACAGCGATGCCTTCGATACCGACCAGAACACTGCCAGCTTCCTGGTCAAAGTGCACTTCTGATCGAGCGATAGTTGAAAACCGTGCCTGTTAAAAGGCACGGTTTGAAATTTCAGATTTCTCTTAAGTAAGAGAAAGAAATCTCCTAAAAACAATCAATTAATTTTTTCACCTTGTGTTCGCAAACGAACATAGAGCACCGTAATTGCCATACCCGGAACAATGGCACCGAACACCAGCAACCCCACCAGCACCACACTGTCGTCCACCAGGCGCAACACATCCGCCAGCAACAGCCCCAGGCAGACACACGCGCCAACCGCGCCCACATACAGGCAGCCGCGGGCCGATGCATCGTCCACCTGCCTTCGGACCTTGAGCAAAAGCATGACGCACAAGGTGGTCCAGGCCAGCACCGCGATCATGTACAAGCCCAGGTGAAAGACATCGTAAGTCAATGCTCTAAAGGACATCCGAGTGATCCTTATTCAACTACCGCCTGCACATGCCTGTGCGCTCAAGGGGCGTCACTATAAACCAGCAGCAAACTTCTTCACTGCATTTATTTGACATATCTTTCTCATTACCGGCGTTAGTTTGCCCGCCCTCTTCTTCGACAACAACAAGGCAAACGCCATGCACGCTATACGCTCAGCGCCGATGCGCTATTTATTGTTATTGATATCGCTATGGTTATTCACTTTCTTTCTGACACGAAGCGTCCTGTACTTCACTCACCTGGGTGAAGCCGGCGGGCATTTATTCTCGATCTTCACCACCGGCCTGGCCTACGACCTGAGCTTCCTGGTCTATGCCGCCCTGCCCCTGGGCCTGTACCTGCTGCTGTGCCCGGCGCCACTGTGGCGCACGCGCCTGCACCGCGGGCTGCTGCGCGCCGTGCTGTTTGCCAGCCTGTTCATCATGCTGTTCGTGGCCGTGGCCGAATGGTTGTTCTGGGACGAGTTCGGTGTGCGCTTCAATTTCATCGCCGTCGACTACCTGGTGTACTCCGACGAGGTCCTGAACAACATCCTCGAGTCCTATCCCATCGGGCTGATTCTCAGCGTACTGGCACTGACCGCGCTGGTGCTGTCGCTGCTGCTGCGCAAACCGCTGCGCCAGATTCTCGATGCGCCCTTGCCGACCTGGCGTCAGCGCCTGGCCAGCCTGGGTGCGCTGGCAGTGCTGGCAACTACAGGCCTGCTGCTGATCGACCAGGAGATGCCACGGGGCCAGGGCGGCAATGCCTATGCCCGGGAACTGGCCAGCAACGGGCCGTACCAGTTCTTCGCCGCGTTTCGCAACAACGAGCTGGACTACTCGCAGTTCTACGGCAGCCTGGACGAAGGCCAATCGACCCAGCTGATCCGCAGCGAACTGCAAGAGCCCAACGCCCGCTTCATCAACCAGGAGCCCATGGGCATCCGTCGGCAGATCACCCAGGCGGGCACCCCGACCACACCCAACATCGTGCTGGTCACCATCGAGAGCCTGAGCGCCAGGTACCTGGGCAGCAACGGCGATACCCGCAACCTCACCCCCAATCTCGATGCCCTGCGCACGCAGAGCCTGTACTTCAACAACTTCTATGCAACGGGCACCCGGACCGATCGCGGCCTGGAGGCGATCACCCTGTCGATGCCGCCGACGCCGGGCCGTTCGATCGTCAAGCGCATCGGCCGTGAAAGTGGCTATGCCAGTCTTGGCCAGCAATTGTCGGAAGTGGGCTACGACAGCGTGTTCGTCTATGGCGGGCGTGGCTATTTTGACAACATGAACGCGTTCTTCAGTGGCAACGGCTACCGGATCGTCGACCAGAGCAGCGTCGACGAAGCCGACATCAGCTTCAAGAATGCCTGGGGCATGTCCGATGAGGACCTGTACCGCCAGGCCATCAAGCTGGCTGACGCCGACCACGCCAACCAGGTGCCGTTCTTCCTGCAACTGATGACCACCTCCAACCATCGCCCGTATACCTATCCCGAAGGCCGGATCGATATCCCTTCAGGCAACGGTCGCGATGGCGCGGTGAAATACACCGACTATGCGATCGGGCGTTTCCTTGAGCAGGCGCGAAACAAGCCCTGGTTCGACAACACCTTGTTCATTTTCGTCGCCGACCACACCGCCGGCAGCGCCGGCAAGGAAGACCTGCCGGTCAGCAACTACCAGATCCCGCTGTTCATCTATGCGCCCAAGTTGATCCCGGCGCGCGAGGAATCGAAGCTGGCCAGCCAGATCGACCTGGCACCGACCCTGCTCGGCCTGCTGAACATGAGCTATACCTCGACGTTCTTCGGCCGCGACCTGATGCAGCAAGACAACCTGCCGCCGCGGGTGCTGATCGGCAACTACCAGCACCTGGGCTTGTTCGACGGCCAGGACCTGGCGATCCTCAGCCCCCGTGACGGCTTGCGCCGGCACAACCAGGCCCTGGGCGAAAGCAGCGAGGTGATCAGCGACAAGCGCGATCCGCTGATCCAGCGCGCCATCGCCTACTACCAGGTCGCAAGCTTCGGCTTCACCCATCACCTGCTGGACTGGCAGCCGGATGAGAACGAACAGACCGCGCTGAAAAACTGAGCGCGGTCGCCGATCGGTCTCACGCTCTGGCGGCCCGCCAGAGCTTGCCGACCGCAGCCACCACGGCCAGCACCACGGCACCGGCGACGATACCGATGCCGCCATTGAGCAAGGCCCCGGTCAACGCCCCGCCCCGTCCTTCGCTGAAGGCTTCGATGGCATGGTGCAACGGCGCCACGCCATGCACCAGGATCCCGCCGCCGACCAGGAACATCGCCGCCGTGCCGATCACCGACAGGCTTTTCATCATGTAGGGCGCTGCACGCAGGATACCGTTGCCCAGGGCCTGCGCCGCACGCGAGGCTTTCTGGGTCAGCCACAAGCCCAGGTCATCGAGTTTGACGATGCCGGCGACCAGGCCGTACACGCCGATGGTCATGACAATGGCAATGCCCGACAGCACGATGATCTGCTGGGTCAGCGGCGCATCGGCGACCGTGCCCAGGGTAATGGCGATGATCTCTGCCGAGAGGATGAAATCGGTGCGGATCGCCCCCTTGATCTTGGTGTTCTCGTAAGCCACCAGATCAACCGCAGGATCGGCCACGGCCTCTTTCAGCGCCGCCTGGTCGGCCTGGTCCTCGTCCTTGCTGTGGAGGAACTTGTGCGCCAGCTTTTCAAAGCCTTCGAAGCACAGGAAGGCGCCGCCGATCATCAGCAGCGGCGTCACCGCCCAGGGAATGAACGCACTGATCAACAGCGCCGCCGGCACCAGGATCAGTTTGTTGACGAACGACCCCTTGGCCACCGCCCAGACCACCGGGATTTCCCGTTCGGCCCGTACCCCCGTGACCTGCTGGGCATTGAGCGCCAGGTCGTCACCCAGTACCCCTGCGGTCTTTTTTGCCGCGACCTTGGTCATTACCGAGACATCGTCGAGTACCGTGGCGATATCGTCGATCAATACCAGAAGACTGCTGCCTGCCATGTTTGCCTGATTCCAGCGGTGTGTGAGGGCCCAAGTCTAGCCCAAAGTCGCCAGCTTGAGCCCTTTGCAAACGCGGTGCTACCATGCGCCACCGCCCTTGAAGGCCCTGTGCCGCCTGCGGCCAGTCACGAGGAACAGCGTCAACCATGAGCAGCATTCGCGAGCGCAACAAAGAACTGATTCTGCGCGCGGCCAGCGAGGAATTCGCCGACAAGGGCTTCGCCGCCACCAAGACCAGCGATATCGCGGCCAAGGCCGGGCTGCCCAAGCCGAACGTCTATTACTACTTCAAATCCAAGGAAAACCTCTACCGCGAGGTCCTGGAAAGCATCATCGAGCCAATCATGCAGGCGTCCACCCCGTTCAATGCCGAGGGTGACGCCAGGGAAGTGCTCAGCGCCTACATCCGCTCCAAGGTGCGGATCTCCCGCGACCTGCCGTTTGCCTCCAAGGTATTCGCCAGCGAGATCATGCACGGCGCCCCGCACCTGAGCCCCAGCCAGGTCGAACAGCTCAACGAACAGGCCCGGCACAACATCGAGTGCATCCAGGGCTGGATCGACCGCGGCCAGATCGCCCCTATCGACCCTCACCACCTGATGTTCAGCATCTGGGCGGCGACCCAGACCTACGCCGACTTCGACTGGCAGATCTCGGTGGTCACCGGCAAGGCCAAGCTTGAAGACAGCGACTACGAAGCCGCGGCGCAGACCATCATTCGCCTGGTGCTCAAGGGGTGTGAGCCGGACGCTTGATCGGTGGTGTGTTCATCGCGGGGCAAGCCCGCTCCCACAGGGTCATCATGTGGGAGCGGGCTTGCCCCGCGATAGGTTTTAAGCCGCTACACCGGCATCCGCCGTCAACCCCGCCTCTTCGATCGCACTGATCGCGCACTGCTCGTCGATGTCCGAGGTATCGCCACTGATACCGATCGCCCCCAGCACCACGCCCTGCTGATTACGGATCAGCACGCCACCCGGCGCCGGCACCACCGGGCTCTGCCCCAAGCCATTGAGCGCGGCGAAGAACGCCGGGCGCTGCTGCGCGTCCAGCGCCAGCAGGCGCGAACCTTTGCCCAGGGCAATCGCACCCCAGGCCTTGCCCATGGCCACTTGCGGGCGCAGCAGGCTGGCGCCGTCTTCGCGTTGCAGGGCCAGCAGGTGGCCGCCGCTGTCGAGCACGGCAACGGTCAGGGGGGCCGACGAGATCTTGCGGCCCGCCACCAGCGCGGCGTTCACCAGGCTGACGGCGACTTTCAGGGTCAATGCGTTCATGGAAAGGTCCTCTTGTTGTTAGGAGCCCGAGGGCAGGTGTGAAAGCAATAGAACAAATAGAACACAATGGCGAATTTTTTTGTATACAATAATTCGAGAGCGATAGCCCAATTCTGACGAAACGCCTTTTTTATGGCCTTCCCGACGAAAGCACTCATCGCTGATGAAAATGGATTGACCAGAGTCGCCTGGCGTGAATACACTCTGACGAAAAGCCATTTGTATACAATTACAAAACCAATGAGGCACAAAGCCATGAGCAAAATGAGAGCAATTGATGCAGCCGTTCTGGTGATGCGCCGCGAAGGTGTTGAAACCGCGTTTGGTATCCCGGGTGCCGCCATCAACCCGCTGTACTCGGCCCTGAAGAAAGTCGGCGGTATCGATCACGTCCTCGCTCGCCACGTTGAAGGCGCCTCGCACATGGCCGAGGGTTACACCCGCACCAAGGCCGGCAACATCGGCGTGTGCATCGGCACCTCGGGCCCTGCCGGCACCGACATGGTCACCGGCCTGTACAGTGCCTCGGCCGACTCCATCCCGATCCTGTGCATCACCGGCCAGGCGCCACGCGCCCGCCTGCACAAGGAAGACTTCCAGGCCGTCGACATCACCAGCATCGTCAAGCCGGTGACCAAGTGGGCGACCACCGTTCTGGAACCGGGCCAGGTGCCTTACGCGTTCCAGAAAGCTTTCTATGAAATGCGCTCCGGCCGTCCAGGCCCTGTGCTGATCGACCTGCCGTTCGACGTGCAGATGGCCGAAATCGAATTCGACATCGACGCCTACCAGCCACTGCCAGTGCAAAAGCCTGCCGCCAACCGCGTACAGGTCGAGAAAGCCCTGGCCATGCTCGACACCGCCGAGCGTCCGCTGCTGGTCGCCGGTGGCGGCATCATCAACGCCGATGCCAGCGACAAACTGGTCGAGTTCGCCGAACTGACCGGCATCCCGGTCATCCCGACCCTGATGGGCTGGGGCACCATCCCGGACGATCACCCACTGATGGTCGGCATGGTCGGTCTGCAGACCTCGCACCGCTACGGCAACGCCACCATGCTCAAGTCCGACGTGGTGCTGGGTATCGGTAACCGCTGGGCCAACCGCCACACCGGCTCGGTGGATGTCTACACCGAAGGCCGTCGCTTCATCCACGTCGACATCGAACCGACCCAGATCGGCCGGGTATTCACCCCTGACCTGGGTATCGTTTCCGACGCCGGTGCCGCCCTGGACGTGTTCCTGGAAGTGGCCCGCGAGTGGAAAGCCGCCGGCAAGCTCAAGTGCCGCAAGGCCTGGCTGGAAGACTGCCAGCAGCGCAAGGGCAGCCTGCAGCGCAAGACCCACTTCGACAACGTGCCGGTCAAGCCGCAGCGCGTGTACCAGGAGATGAACCAGGTGTTCGGCAAGGACACCTGCTACGTCACCACCATCGGCCTGTCGCAGATCGCCGGCGCGCAGTTCCTGCACGTCTACAAGCCGCGTCACTGGATCAACTGTGGCCAGGCCGGCCCACTGGGCTGGACCATCCCTGCCGCCCTGGGCGTGGTCAAGGCCGACCCGAGCCGCAAGGTCGTGGCACTGTCGGGCGACTATGACTTCCAGTTCATGATCGAAGAACTGGCCGTGGGTGCGCAGTTCAACCTGCCATACGTCCACGTCCTGGTGAACAACTCCTACCTGGGGCTGATCCGCCAGGCCCAGCGTGGCTTCGAGATGGATTACTGTGTGCAGCTGGCGTTCGAGAACGTCAACGCGCCGGAACTCAACGGTTATGGCGTCGATCACGTCGCCGTGGTCGAAGGCCTGGGCTGCAAGGCCCTGCGCGTGACCGAGCCAGGCGAGATCGCCCCGGCCCTGCTCAAGGCACAGAAGATGGCTGAAGAGTTCAAGGTTCCGGTAGTGGTCGAGGTTATCCTCGAGCGTGTGACCAACATTTCCATGGGCACCGAAATCAACGCGGTCAACGAATTCGAAGACCTGGCCCTGGTCGGCAACGACGCGCCAACCGCGATTTCCCTGCTCGACTGATCGCAACGAAGGCCCTGCTGCGATAGGCGCAGGGCCCACTTTTGCAAGGAGACAACCATGCCACGTTTTGCCGCCAACCTGTCCATGCTGTTCACCGAGCAGGACTTCCTGGACCGTTTCAAGGCTGCTGCCGACGCCGGTTTCAGCGGTGTCGAGTACCTGTTCCCGTACGATTACAGCTCGGCTGAAATCAAGCAGCAACTCGATGCCCACGGCCTGACCCAGGTGCTGTTCAACCTGCCGGCCGGCGACTGGGCCAAGGGTGATCGCGGCATCGCTTGCGATCCGGCCCGTGTCGAGCAGTTCCGCGCCGGCGTCGACCTGGCCATCGCCTACGCCCAGGTACTGGGCAACACCCAGGTCAACTGCCTGGCCGGTATCCGTCCACAAGGTCCGGACTGCGCCACCGTGCGCAAGACCTTCGTCGACAATCTCAAGTACGCTGCCGACAAATTGCAGGCTGCCGGGATCAAGCTGGTCATGGAAATGATCAACACCCGCGACATCCCGGGCTTCTACCTGAACACCACCAAGCAGGCCCTGGAAATCCAGGCCGAAGTCGGCAGCAGCAACCTGTTCCTGCAGTACGACATCTACCACATGCAGATCATGGAAGGCGACCTTGCCCGCACCATGGAAAGCAACCTGGCCAAGATCAACCACATCCAGCTGGCCGACAACCCCGGCCGCAACGAGCCAGGTACCGGCGAAATCAACTACCGCTTCCTCTTCGAACACCTGGACCGCATCGGCTACCAGGGCTGGGTGGGCTGCGAATACAAGCCGCTGACCACCACCGAAGCAGGCCTTGGCTGGTTGAAAACCCATAACGCGATCTGACCTGTGGGAGCGGGCTTGCCCCGCGATGCGATGGCGACCTCAGCGCCGCTATCGCGGGGCAAGCCCGCTCCTACCGACGTCCCGGCATCCAACAAATACAAGAGGCATTTCTCATGGCTAAAATCGGATTCATCGGCACCGGCATCATGGGCCTCCCAATGGCCCTGAACCTGCAAAAAGCAGGTCACAGCCTGTTCGTCTCCACCCACCACGACGCAGCGCCAGCCGACCTGATCGCCGGCGGCGGCGTGGCCCTGGCCAATCCGAAGGAAGTGGCCCAGGAAGCCGAATTCATCATCGTCATGGTGCCTGACACCCCGCAGGTCGAAAGCGTCCTGTTCGGCACCAACGGCGTGGCCGAAGGCGTGGGCCCGAACAAGGTGGTGATCGACATGAGCTCGATCTCGCCAACCGCTACCAAAGCCTTCGCCGAGAAGATCAAGGCCACCGGCGCCGCCTACCTGGACGCCCCGGTGTCCGGCGGTGAAGTCGGTGCCAAGGCCGCGACCCTGAGCATCATGGTCGGTGGCTGCCCGAACGCCTTCGAACGCGCCCTGCCGCTGTTCCAGGCCATGGGCAAGAACATCACCCGCGTTGGCGGCAACGGTGACGGCCAGACCGCCAAGGTCGCCAACCAGATCATCGTCGCCCTGAATATCCAGGCCGTGGCCGAAGCCTTGCTGTTCGCCGCCAAGAACGGCGCCGATCCAGCCAAGGTGCGTGAAGCACTGATGGGCGGCTTCGCTTCTTCGAAGATCCTCGAAGTACACGGCGAGCGCATGATCAAGGGCACCTTCGACCCGGGCTTCCGCATCAGCCTGCACCAGAAGGACCTGAACCTGGCCCTGCAAGGCGCCAAGGAACTGAGCATCAACCTGCCCAACACCGCCAACGCCCAGCAAGTGTTCAGCACCTGCGCGGCCATCGGTGGCGCCAACTGGGACCACTCGGCGTTGATCAAAGGCCTTGAGCACATGGCCAACTTCTCGATCCGCGACGAGAAGTAAGCAGCGAGGCACACGCTGCCAGTAGCAACCAGACGCGGTCGCGCATCGATCTCGCCGGGTGAAGCTGGTAGCGGCAAAGCGCAACACCGCCCCTGGGTCGGCCTGCACGGAGGCAGATCCGGGGGCGTTTTCGATTCTGCAGAACAATAAGATTGGAGCCTGCCATGTCGCTCGATCCGCAACACTTCCTGCGCGAGCTGTTCGCCACGGCCATCGATGCCGCGCACCCTCGCCAGGTCCTTGAAGCCCACCTGCCCAGCGACCGCAGCGGTCGCGTCATCGTCATCGGCGCCGGCAAGGCCGCCGCCGCCATGGCCGAAGTGGTCGAACGCAACTGGCAAGGGCCGGTGTCGGGCCTTGTCGTCACCCGTTACGGCCATGGCGCCAGCTGCTCGAAAATCGAAGTGGTCGAAGCCGCCCACCCGGTTCCCGATGCTGCCGGCCTGGCCGTGGCCAAGCGGGTGCTGGAAATGGTCAGCAACCTGACTGAAGACGACCGCGTGATCTTCCTGTTGTCCGGCGGCGGCTCTGCCCTGCTGGCCCTGCCGGCCGAAGGCCTGACCCTGGCCGACAAGCAGCAGATCAACAAGGCCCTGCTCAAGTCCGGCGCCACCATTGGCGAGATGAACTGCGTGCGCAAGCACCTCTCGGCGATCAAGGGCGGCCGCCTGGCCAAGGCCTGCTGGCCGGCCACCGTCTACACCTACGCGATTTCCGATGTACCGGGCGACCTGGCCACGGTCATCGCTTCCGGCCCCACCGTGGCCGACCCAAGCACCTCGGCCGAAGCCCTGGCGATCCTCAAGCGCTACAAGATCGAGGCCCCGGCCGCCGTCACCGCCTGGCTGAACAACCCGGCCTCGGAAACCGTCAAGGCCGATGACCCGGCCCTGGCCCGCAGCCACTTCCAGCTGATCGCCCGTCCCCAGCAGTCGCTGGAGGCCGCCGCGGTCAAGGCCCGCCAGGCAGGCTTCAGCCCGTTGATCCTGGGCGATCTGGAAGGCGAATCGCGGGAAGTGGCCAAGGTGCATGCCGGCATCGCCCGGCAGATCGTCCAGCACGGCCAGCCGCTGTCGCCACCCTGCGTGATCCTCTCCGGTGGCGAGACCACCGTGACCGTACGCGGCAATGGCCGTGGCGGACGCAATGCCGAGTTCCTCCTGAGCCTGACCGAAAGCCTCAAGGGCCTGCCCGGGGTCTACGCCCTGGCCGGTGACACCGACGGCATCGACGGTTCCGAAGACAACGCCGGCGCCTTCATGACCCCGGACAGCTACGCCCGCGCCGCCGCCCTGGGCCTGTCGGCCAGCGACGAACTGGACAACAACAACGGCTACGGCTACTTCGCCGCCCTCGATGCCTTGATCGTCACCGAGCCGACGCGGACCAACGTCAACGATTTTCGCGCCATTCTGATTCTCGGGAGTGCCAAACATGACGCCTGACAAAAAAGTCAAAATCCTCGCCACCCTGGGTCCTGCGATCAAGGGCATCGACGACATCCGCCAGCTGGTCGAAGCCGGGGTCAACATCTTCCGCCTCAACTTCAGCCACGGCGAGCACGAAGACCACGCCCTGCGCTACCAGTGGATCCGCGAGGTCGAGAGCCAGCTCAACTACCCGCTGGGCATCCTCATGGACCTGCAAGGCCCGAAACTGCGCGTAGGCCGTTTTGCCGAGGGCAAGGTCCAGCTGCAACGCGGCCAGGCCCTGCGCCTGGACCTGGACAGCACCCCGGGCACTGCTTCGCGGGTCAACCTGCCGCACCCGGAAATCATCGCCGCCCTGGAGCCGGGCATGGACCTGCTGCTCGATGACGGCAAGCTGCGCCTGCGGGTGACCGCCAAGCACAGTGACGCGATCGAGACCGAAGTGCTCAACGGTGGCGAGCTGTCGGACCGCAAAGGGGTCAACGTGCCGCAAGCGGTACTGGACCTCAGCCCGCTGACCGCCAAGGACCGCCGCGACCTGACCTTCGGCCTGGAACTGGGCGTGGACTGGGTAGCCCTGTCGTTCGTACAGCGCCCGGAAGACATCGTCGAAGCCCGCCAACTGATCGGCGACCGCGCCTACCTGATGGCCAAGATCGAGAAACCTTCGGCGGTCACCCAACTGCGCGCCATCGCCGAGCTCAGCGACGCGATCATGGTCGCCCGTGGCGACCTGGGCGTGGAAGTGCCGGCCGAAAGCGTGCCGCAGATCCAGAAGAGCATCATCAACACCTGCCGCGAGCTGGGCAAGCCGGTGGTGGTGGCCACCCAGATGCTCGAATCGATGCGCTTCTCCCCGGCCCCGACCCGCGCCGAGGTCACCGACGTGGCCAACGCCGTGGCCGAAGGTGCCGACGCGGTGATGCTCTCGGCCGAGACCGCCTCCGGTGACTACCCGCTCGAAGCCGTGCAGATGATGAGCAAGATCATCCGCCAGGTGGAGAACGGCCCGGACTACCAGGCGCAACTGGACGTCGGCCGGCCCAAGGCCGAAGCGACCGTGTCCGATGCCATCAGCTGCGCGATCCGTCGCATCAGCGGCATCCTGCCGGTGGCGGTGCTGGTCAACTACAGCGAGTCGGGCAGCTCGACCCTGCGTGCCGCCCGCGAGCGGCCACGGGCACCGATCCTCAACCTGACCCCCAACCTGTCCACCGCCCGGCGCCTGAGCGTGGCCTGGGGTGTACACTCGGTGGTCAACGATCGCCTGCGCCAGGTCGATGAGATCTGCTCCACTGCCCTGGAGATTGCCCAGGCACAAGGCATGGCCAGCCGTGGCGACACCCTGTTGATCACCGCTGGTGTGCCTTTTGGCAAGCCGGGATCGACTAACACCCTGCGGATCGAAACCTTGATTTGAGGTAATACCCATCGCGGGGGGGGCCCCCCCCCCCCCCCGGGACAACAACACCAAGGGGGCGGGGGCTGCCCCCCCAAAAAGGAAAAACCAAAACCACAAAGACCACCCCCCCCCCAACAAGGA